>CAMVMU010000003.1 GCA_947168655.1 uncultured Oscillospiraceae bacterium | reverse complement strand
GGTGGAGGTCGTCCTCCGTGGTCAGCACCACGGCCTTTTCGTCCGCCTCCCAGGAGAGGGAGACCTCTTTTTCCCGGGCCACCATGCCCAGCATGCGCACCACGCGCTCCAGCACCGGCCCCACCGCTACGGCGGCAGGCTGCTCCACGGCGTCGCTGTCCAGCCGGGTCAGGCGCAGCAGATCCTCTGTGATGCGGCTGAGCCGCTGGGCCTCCTGGCCAATATCCGTGACGAATTCCCGTACCGTGGCGCCGTCCATCTCATCCGTCTGCAAAATGGAGTCGGTCAGCAGGCGGATACCGGCCAGCGGCGTTTTCAGCTCGTGGCTGGCGTCGGATACAAAGCGGCGGCGGGCGTTCTCCGTGGTCTGCAGCCGGTCGGTGAGGCTGTTGAACTCCGCCGCGATCTGGGCGATCTCATCCGAGCCGTGCACGTTGGCGCGGCGGCTGTAGGCGCCCTCACGCACGCTGCGGATGGCCTGCAGCAGATCGCTGATCTGCCGGGTAAACAGCCGGGACAACAGCAGGCTCAGCATCAGAACCAGCACGCCCACCAGCACGGAGATGGCCACCAGGTTTTTCTGGAAGCTCTGCAGCAGCTCCGCCTGCTCGGTGTCGTATTCATAGGCGTAGACGGCCCCTACGATCTGGTTCCGGTACACCACCGGCTGGGCGCAGCGGCTGATGAACGCCTCGCTGTCGTAGCGGCAGAAAAAGGCGTCGTTGCCGTCCAGCGCCTGGGCCACCTCGGTGTAAAAGACGTACAGCCCCCGTGCGTTGCCGGTCTCGCGGGTATCGTACAGAATGCGGCCCTCCGTGTCGGTGATAAGGATGCGGCTGACGCCGGTCTCACGCAGATCGCTGAGGGCCTGGGCCACGTTCTCCTCCGTCAGCTGCGCCAGGCCGGACAGCGACGATTCGATCATTTTCACGCTGCTGTTCATGCCCGTCTGCTTGGAGCGAAACACCAGGTTCTGGGACACCAGCAGCGGATAGGAGTTCAGCAGCACCAGCACCGCCAGGATGATGACGATGTAGCTCATGCCGAACTTAGCCTGCAGTCCGGCTCTCCCCTTGAAAATAGTAACCAACTCCCCACTTGGTGATGATATACACCGGCTCCGCCGGGTTTGGTTCCAGCTTTTCCCGCAGGCGTCGAATATGCACGTCCACCGTGCGGTAATCCCCCACATAGGAGTAACCCCACACCTGGTTCATCAGACTCTCCCGGCTATAAACCCGCCGGGGGTTCTTCATCAGAAGCTCAATGAGATCGTACTCTTTGGCCGTCAGGTCGATGACCTGCCCGTCCCGGATGGCGACGCGCTGCTCCGTGTCCAGACTCAGTCCGCCAGCGGTCAGCAGGCTGGAGCGGATCTGCTGCTGGGCGCCACCGGACCGGCGCAGCAGGGCGCGGATCCGGGCAATGACCTCGCGGATGTTGAAGGGCTTGGTCACGTAATCGTCCGCGCCGCAGGCAAACCCCATGAGCTTGTCCTCGTCCTCGCTGCGTGCCGTCAGCATAATGACCGGCACATCTGAGAATTCCCGGATCTTCATGCACGCCTCAGTGCCGGAGAGGACAGGCATCATGAGGTCCAAAATGATCAGGTCGAAATTCCCCGTTCTGGCCAGTTCCACGGCGGTGGCGCCATCGTAGGCCACCTCCACTTCAAAGCCCTCGTTTTCCAGATTGAACCGGATTCCCTTGACCAGCAGTTTTTCGTCGTCAACTACCAGAATCTTCATGGACCGCCTCCTGTTCCGCGCTTCCCGCCGTTGCGTAGGGGCGAAGCGCATCCACCGTCTTTTCTCCGATACCGTCCACCCGTGTCAGATCGTCCAGCGATGCAAAGGGCCCGTTGGCCGCACGATCCGCCGCGATCCGCTCCGCCAGAACAGCGCCGACACCCGGCAGCTGCTGCAGCGTCTCCTCATCCGCCGTGTTGATGTCAATGAGGGCAGGCGATTGGGACGGCTCCTCCGCCGCCTGCCAGGTCCGGACAGAATAGCTGCCCTGTGACCGTTCCGTATTGCCCGAGAAATGGATTGCCAGTGCCAGGGCGAGAAACACCGCCGTCGCCGCCAGTAGTCCGATCTCGCTTTTTGTAATCTTTCCCGGTTTTCTCACGGTTGACTACCCCACGTTTTTTGCTTATAATATCTATACTGTCTTAAAAACTTCCTGCGGCCCTTTTGTCAGATGGTGCCGCAATACGTATTATTTGTTATTATATCACAGGGGGAGAGAAAAAAGAATATGAAAATACGACGTATTTTATCTGTTTTTTTGCTGACGGTCCTGTTGGTCGGCCTGTTTTGTGTGCCCCCTGCCCACGCGCTGGAGGATCCGGATATCCAGGCCGCCGCCGCACTGCTGGTGGACGCAGAAACCGGCCACGTTCTCTATGAGAAAAACGCAAAAATGCAGCACGCCCCCGCCAGCCTGACCAAGATCATGGTGGCTCTGCTGGTTCTGGAGGCCGTGGACCGCGGCGAGCTGAAGATGGATGAGGAAATCACCGCCACCACCAGTTCTCTGGCCGGCTTGACGCCGGACAGCAGCACCGCTGACATCCGCGCCGGTGAAACGCTGACCGTGGAAAACCTGATGTACTGCCTGCTGGTGGTCTCCGCCAACGAAGTGGGCGCTATGCTCGGTGAGCGCGTGTGCGGCCCCGCCGACAAGTTTGTGGATCGGATGAACGAGCGTGCTGCGGAGCTGGGCTGCACCCAGACCCATTTTATCAACACCTCCGGCTTCCCCGACCACTATTCCTCCGCCTGGGATGTCTATCTGATGATCCGTGAGGCCATGAAGTATCCGGATTTCATGCGTTTTTGCAACACCAAATCCTACACTGTGCCCGCCACCAACGTCTCCGGTCCCCGTGAGCTGCACACCACCAACGGCCTTATCTCCAACTGGCGGTATCTGGGCTATTTGTACGACGGTGCCGCCGGCATCAAAACCGGCACCACCCCCGAGGCCGGACGCTGCCTGGCCTCTACCGCCACCCGGGGCGACCGCACCCTGATCAGCGTGGTGTTGGGCGCCGGCCTCTCCGAGGACGGCCGCATCATGAGCTTTACCGAGACCGCCCGTCTCTTTGACTGGGGCTTTGACAACTGGGTCTATCAGACCGTTTTGCAGCAGGATCAGCCTCAATCCGTCAGCGTGGACCTCTCCAAGGAGACGGACACCGTTTTCGTCTATCCCGAGACCAATCCCCAGCTGCTTCTGCCCAAGGATCTGGATCTGGAAAACGATCCCGACTTCGTCTGCACAGTGGAAAAGCCCGATTCCGTGGACGCGCCCGTTGAGGCAGGGCAGGAGCTGGGCACGGTCACCATTACCTACCGGGGCGAGGAATACGCCAAGGTGCCGCTGCTGGCCGCCGCAAACGTGCCGGTGTCCCGCTTCCTGGTCGCCCGCCGGACGGTGATGAACTACCTGTCCCTCTATTACGTGAAGCTGGGCCTCATCGTGCTGGCAGTGCTCATCGTGCTGCTGATAGTCTGGGGCAGGCTGATTCGGCCCAGAGCGCGCCGCGGCGGAAAACGTTACCGCGGCAGAAGAAGATAACCGAAAGGCGTGCTGCAAAATGCCTTTGCAACCGTCATTCCGAGCCGGTGACCGACGTCACCGGCGTGGGAATCCGTCCCTTTTCCAGGGGGCACGGATTGCCGCGGCCCCTTTGAGGCCTCGCAATGACAAATTCGGGCATTTTACAACACGCCCTTTTTGCATTTGAAAGGAGACGTCTATGCCGGACGTGACCGTTTTATATGAGGACGCTTACCTGGCAGTGGCCGTCAAGCCCGTCGGCGTGCTCAGTGAGGAGAGCGACAGCGGCGCCTCCATGCCCGCCCTGCTGCGCGCTCACTACGCCGCCCAGGGGCAGAACGAGTATATCGCCACCGTCCACCGTCTGGATAAGATCGTGGGCGGCATCATGGTATTCTCCCGGCGCAGGGAGGTCACGGGCAAGCTCACCGAAGCCATTCGGGAGCACCGGGTCACCAAGGAGTATTTGGCCGTGCTGCGGGGCCACCCCCCACAGCTCGAGGCTACCCTCACCGACCTGCTGTTCCGGGACGCGGCCCACAATAAGAGTTACGTGGTCAAGCGCATGCGCAAGGGCGTCCGGGAAGCCGAGCTGGACTATCGGGAAATCGGGCGCACGGATGCGCTGTCCCTTGTCCGCATCCGGCTCCACACCGGGCGCACCCACCAAATCCGGGTCCAGTTCTCCTCCCGGGGGCTTCCTCTGCTGGGCGATATCCGCTACGGCAGCAAGGACCCGGCCTGCACCGCCGCTCTCTGGTCCTGCCATCTCGCCTTCACCCATCCCGTCACCGGTGCGCCGGTGGACGTCGCCTGTCCGCCCCCTGCCGCCTATCCCTGGGATCTGTTCGGCAGGATCAGCCTGTGATCATTATTTTGTGTCAAGGAGAAAACCGTCATGAAGCTGGAGCAGGTTATGGATCTGCAGTATCGAAAACTGCTGTCGGCGCGGGATCAGATCCGGGAAGGCATTGAAGCAGAGATGGAGGGCAGCCTGCTTATGCAGATCAGCGTTGTGCTCCTTCTGGCTCCGCTTCTGGTGGATCTGGACAGTCTCTCCTACCCGGAGCTGGATGAAAGGCAGACGGAAATCGTAAGCGGATACCTGGACGTTCTGCTCAAGTCAGACGACCCCGGGGTCACCTTGCCGCTATATCCGGAAGACATTGAGGAACTGTTTGCCATTGCCGGAACGAATCGGATCAGCGACGAATGGAACCGCCGGATCGCCCTGATGTTTGTCGATGCGGCAAATGAGATCTTCCCGGATTATTATGTAGGCAAGGGGCATCTGGCGGAGATCCTGTGAGCCCATCCATCCGCCGGAACCTCCGGAAAGCTGAATAACAAGAGGCTGTTGCAAAATACGAACCAATCTGTCATTCCGAGAAAATGCCGCCCAACAGGCGGCATTTTCTGTGGGAATCCGCCCCTTTTGAACAGGGGATTCCGGATTGCCACGTCGCTTCGCTCCTCGCAATGACGGGAATGGCTATTTTGCAACAGCCCCTTTTCTTATGCCACAACAATCTTCGCCTCCAGCCGCAGCTTCTCCGCCATGGCGGCGATAAAAGATCCGTTGCTGGGCTTGTCCATGGTGAAATATGACCGCTGAATCTCCGGGTCGCCCCTCGTCCAGGCTGCGTCCACAGCGCTGCGGATGGCCCGCTCCACGCAGGAGGGTGTGGTGGAAAACTGCCTGGCCAGAGCGGGGTACAGTTCCTTGGTCAGCGAGTGAGCCAGCTCCGGCTCCGCCATCACCATCAATATGGCCCGGCGCACGTAGAGATAGCCCTTGATGTGGGCCGGCACGCCCACCATGTGCAGCTCGCGGGTCACGCGGGCTTCCCACTGGGCGGACACGCGGTACTCCTCCGCCGCGTTGCAGGCGCGGCGCAGCATCTCCAGCAGGGCATCCTCCCGAAACGGCTTGGGCAGGAACAGACGGATCTGGCGCCGGATCACTTCCAGCAGAATGGGTGTCTGACAATGTGCTGTGACCATGGCCCGTTCCGGCACGATGCCTTCCAGCGTATCCAAGAGCGCGAAGCCGGTCATATCGGACAGTATGGCGTCTGTCACCACTACGTCCGGCCGCAGCTGGCGGGCCAGCTCCAGAGCCTCCGCGCCGCTGCCCATGTGGGCAACAAGCCGGAATTCGCCGCTGCTCTCGATGATCTCTTTCATCAGGATACGATATTCTTCACTGGCGTCCGCCAGAAGCACGTTATATCTCCGCCCCATATTCGTTTCCCCTCTGACCGTTTTTGTGTCGATGTAGAAGTACATTATCACATATTTGTACCGTTTTCAACATAAAATCCCAAAAATATGGCAAAAATCGTTCGACAAAATCCGCATTTTTGGTTTTTTCAAAGATGTTGTATTCTAGAAAACATCAACTCACAATATATGGTTTTTGTTTACAGCTGACAAACGGGCCGCCTTGTGCTATAATGGGGAAAAACAAGGGAGGTATCTGCGAATGAAATGGATGGTTGCCTCGGATCTCCACGGCAGCGCCACGGTGTGTGAAAAGCTGCTGGAAGCCTATCGCCGGGAGGGGGCGGACAAGCTGCTTCTGCTGGGCGATCTGCTGTACCACGGCCCCAGGAATCCGCTGCCGGATGGTTATGCCCCCAAGCGGTGCTATGAGCTGCTCAATGAATGCCGGGATGAGATCCTGTGCGTGCGGGGCAACTGCGACGCTGAGGTGGATCAAATGGTGCTGGAGTTCCCCATCATGGCCGAGTACATCCTGCTGCAATTAGGGACGCGCACCGTGTTCGCCACCCACGGCCACGTGTGGAATCCGGAGAATCCCCCCCTGCTCTCCCCCGGTTTCATCCTGCTCTGCGGCCATACCCACCACGCCGGATGCGACCTGTTCCCGGACTTCCTCTACCTCAACCCCGGCTCCCCCGCCCTGCCCAAGGTCACGGAGCACCGGGGCTATCTGGTGCTGGAGGAGGACAAGGCGACGTTCAAGGCGCTGGACGGCGGCACGTATTGGGAGCGGGAGCTGTGAGGAAGGATCTTAACCGTATACAGTGAAGCGGAGCGGCATCGCCGCTCCGCTTCACTGTAATGTCCTATCTTCTTATTTTTCCGCCAATGATTCGTCGCTGCTTTCCATTACTACGCTATACGAAAAGCCACAGACCGCTTCGACGGCGAGCTGCTCCCTGCACCAGCGTTCAAAGAGCCGCAGCGACTGTTCGTATGACGCGATGGTTTTCTCCCTCAGCCGCTTGCTGCGGCAGTACACCATAAACTCGTCGATCTGCCAATCGAAGGCCGTGTTGTTCACAAAAAAACACCCCCAATTTATCAGGATTCTGACCCCAATAAACTGGAAGTGTTCATAGGCTTGGCGAAAAAAATTTATAGGCTTTTCAAGGGCGCCCGAAACCGATGAATATTGGTTCCATTGTCACTCGCGATCTCGCCCCTTCTCCGTCATCCCTTGTGCCGCAAGGGTTTCCTCACGCCCGTTTTTGCTTCATCTGGAGGCTCAAACGGTCGGCGATCATGGCGATGAATTCACTATTGGTGGGCTTGCCCTTGGCGGAGTTGACGGTGTAGCCGAAGTACTTCTGGAGCGTCTCCAGGTCGCCGCGATCCCAGGCCACCTCGATGGCGTGGCGGATGGCGCGCTCCACCCGGGAGGCGGTGGTATCGAACCGGCGGGCCACCTCGGGATACAGCACCTTGGTGACGGCGTTGATGACGTCCATATCCGCCACGGCGATGAGGATTGCTTCCCGCAGGTATTGGTAGCCCTTGATGTGGGCAGGCACGCCAATCTCATGGATAATGGCCGTAACCTGTGCCTCCAGCGCCGGGGATACGCTCTCCTCCCCAGCATCCTCTGTCCGCATGGCGCGGCGCATATGCTCCAGGAGCGAGGGTCCGTTCACCGGCTTGGGCAGAAACGCCCACACCCCCAGCTCCGCCGCCTCTGCCACCGTCTGCCGGCCGCAAAAAGCGGAGACCACAATGACGCGCGGGCAGATCTCACCCAGATCGGCGCACCGGCGCAGCAGGGCAAAACCGTCCAGCCCCGGCAGCACCAGATCCGTCACCAGCAGTGCCGGGTGCTGCTCTACCACCAGCCGCCACGCCTCCTGGCCGTCGCCCGTGTCCCCGACCACCTCAAAGTCCCCCGACTCCTCCATCATCTGCCGGATCAAAACACGAAATTCCTCGCTGCTGTCCGCCAGGACTACCTTGCATCTGTTTTCCATATGTTCCCGTCTCCTCAATCACAAAATAGATCACATGCCCTCTGCCGCTCTTCCACGGCAAATCCGCATTCGTCCCTCGACATGGCTATAATGTAGCAGAATCGGACAGCATTTTTCGGCGGATACCGTCGAATTTCACGGATAATCGTTCGACAAATTCCGCATGGGAGTAAAAGAGCCGGAGGGAGATCCCTCCGGCTCTTCCATGCGTCATCCGGCCATTTTCAACATATTCTCCATGAGGATGCCATACCCCTGGGTGGGGTCATTGACCAATACATGGGTCACAGCGCCCACAAATTTTCCGTCCTGGATGATGGGACTTCCGCTCATGCCCTGCACAATACCCCCGGTGGTATCCAGCAGGCGCTGATCGGTGACACGCAGCAGCAGGTTGCGCATATCCTGCTTCTCGGGACACAGCCGGACGATCTCCACCCGGTAGCTCTCCGTGCAGTCGCCTGAGACGGTGCAGAGAATGGTTGCCTCGCCCAGATGGACCTCCTCCGCCTCTGCCACCGGGATGGGCTGAGCGTCCCCGGCAAAACCGTCATCTGACACCGTGCCGAAAATACCAGCTGCGGTGTTGGCGGACACAGTGCCCACGTCCCGCTGCACCGAAAAGTCGCCCTTCAGCTCGCCCGGTTCACCGCGCTGACCCTTTTTGACGGCACGCACGCTGGTCTCCATGATGGAGCCGGCACTCAGGGGCATCAGCACATGAGTATCCACATCGGTAATACCGTGACCCAGCGCCCCGTAGCTGCCGGTTTCCGGATCATAAAAGGTCAGCGTGCCGATGCCGGCCATGCTGTCCCGGATCCACAAACCCAGCCGGTAGATGCCGTCGCTGCACAGGACCGCCCCGGTCTCCACCTCCGAGGTCTTGCTCCCCCGCCGGACGGTCAGCGTCACCGGCGTCTCGCCGCTCTCCTGCAAGACAGACTGAAACTGCTCCGTTGATCGGATCTCCTCATCATTGATCCGGAGGATCAGGTCCCCTTCCTTTAAGCCGCAGTTCTCTGCCGGAGAGTGCTTTCCTGTGTTCAGGTCTGACGTGGCCACCACCAGCACACCGTCGGCAAACAGCTTGATGCCCACGGCGCGTCCCATGGGGATCAACTGCCGTGTACCTCCCTGGCCAGCCCATGCCTGCTGAGCACACAGGGAGAGGCTGAGGAGGATCGCCAGCAACAGCGCTGCGCTCCGCTGCAAAATGGATGATTGTCGCGTTTCATGCATCGGATCACCCCTTGTTTTGTTTTTGCCGCCGACGACAGCATTACTTTGCGCCGAACGACGTCGTTTTATGACCATCAAAAACAGGAAAACACAACGTCAAAAAACCGCCGCTGCAGAAGCAGCGGCGGTTTTCAATTTCGATTATTCAGGAATTTTTGCTTTTGAAAATGTCCAGAATGGATTCAAAGTCCAAATCCGTTTCGGTCTTTTTGGCCTCCTCGGCAGGGCTCTCGGTCAGGGGCTGCAGCGGCTCCAGCGCGGGCTTGTCCTGCTCGACGGGTTTGTTCTCCTCAAAGCCGGTGGCGATCACGGTTACGCGAATCTCATCGTCCAGAGACTCATCAAAGGTAGCGCCGAAAATGCTCAGCGCATCGGGATGGACGGCCTCGCGCACCAGATCGGCAGCCTGAGCCACTTCCTCCAGGCCGATGTCCATGGAACCGGTGACGTTGATCAACACGCCCTTGGCGCCGTTGATGGAGGTCTCCAGCAGCGGGCTGGAGATGGCCATGTGGGCAGCTTCCTCGGCCTTGTTCTTGCCGGCGGCGCGGCCCACACCCATGTGGGCAAGACCCGCGTCTTTCATAACGGCGGTCACGTCGGCGAAGTCCAGGTTGATGAAACCGGTGTCGCGGATCAGATCGGAGATGGACTGCACAGCCTGGCGCAGCACGTCGTCCGCGATTTCAAATGCGTTGGCAAAGGTGATCTTTTCATCGGTGGCGTATTTCAGCCGCTCGTTGGGGATGATGACCAGGGAGTCCACCTTACCCTGCAGATCCTCGATACCCTGCTCCGCCTGGGTCATGCGGCGGCGGCCCTCAAAGGCGAAAGGCTTGGTGACAACGCCTACCGTCAGCACGCCCTGTTCCCGGGCAATCTCCGCCACCACAGGAGCCGCGCCGGTGCCGGTGCCGCCGCCCATGCCTGCGGTGATGAACACCATATCGGTATTCTCCAGCGCCTTGGCGATCTGATTGCGGTTTTCCTCAGCGGCCTTGCGGCCCACCTCGGGGTTGGAGCCGGCACCCTTGCCGCCGGTCAGCTTTTCACCGATCTGAATCTTATAGGTAGCGCTGGACGCGTTCAGCGCCTGCTTGTCCGTATTGACTGCAATAAACTCCACGTTCTTGGTGCCGGAGCGCACCATACGGTTCACTACGTTGTTGCCGGCGCCGCCTACGCCCACGACCTTGATGTTGACAACGTTCTCAACGCCTGTTTCCAATCCAAAGCTCATGACGGTTCCTCCTGCCATCCCTTGTATTTCAAAGACGGATTATCTGCTTGTAACCCCAATATAGAGTGGTTTGTATTATTGTATTACGGATTATGCCGCAGGTCAAGTATTACCCGATTATTTCTGAGAAAAAAGTTCGCAAAATCAGCCGGGAACAAAATTCACCTTGTGGTCCTGCATCATGTTGATGGTGCCGGTTTCATTGTCCTCCAGCCGGTCCACCACGGCCAGCAGATAGTTGAGCTTGTAGTCCAGATCGGCGTTCCAGGGAAGCTGCACGGTGAAACGGTCCAGATACTGCATGGTGATCTGGGCGGCGTCCTCCAGATGGATGGCCTGCACGTCGCCCAGCATATCCTTGTCGCGCAGCAGTCCCAGCAGCTCCAGCAGCACGGAGCAGGCATTCTCGTTCTCGCTTCGGATGTTCTGTCCTACCTGCGGATCCAGCAGATCCAGGCCCGTGACCATGGCGTGGGATTCCGTGCCGGGCGTCACCGTGTCCACGATTTTCCCGTTGCCGGATACCAGCCACAGCTCCCCGTTCTGCTCAACGGCCACGGTAAAGCGGCACTCCGTGATGGCGATGTGCAGCGTGCTTGGCAAACTGCGGGTGATGCGCACGGTCTCCACATAGTTCAGAGCAGAGCGGATGCGGTTTGCCACCTCATACTTATCCATCAGGAACAGATTATCCCCCATGTTGAGGCCGCTGGCGGCAACCACCTCCTCCTGGGTATACCGTGTGCTGCCCTCCACCTCGAAGTGCTCCACCTTGAAAAACAGGGCAAGCGCCGCCACAATGGCGCCGCAGATCACCACAAAAGCCAGCAGACGATAGAGGACGGCAAACCGCCCCCTGTTGTTTCTGCGTTTTCTTCTCGTACGTCTGCCCATGTGAAACTCCTATTCCCCGATCTCCTGTATTCTGGCGCCCAGCCGGGCCAGGTCGCCTGTCAGATCGCTGTATCCCCGTTTGATATGGTGGATCTCCTCCACCTGTGTGATTCCGTCGGCCTGCAAACCCGCCAGCACCAGTGCCGCTCCGCCCCGCAGATCGGTGCACCGCACGGTGGCCCCACACAGCCGGGGCACGCCGCACAGCACCGCCACCCGACCTTCCAGCCGGATATTGGCGCCCATGCGCTGCAGCTCTGCCACATGGCGGTAGCGGTTTTGAAAAATGTTCTCCACAAAGACCGTGGTGCCCCGGGATCTCAACAGTGCCGCCATAACCACAGCCTGCGCATCGGTGGGAAAACCCGGATAGGGCGAGGTGCGAATGGGGCAGATGCCCCTCAGCTGTCCATTGCTGCGCAGGTGGATATGCTGCTCGCTGCTGTTGATGCGGCAGCCGGCCTGGGCAAGTGCAGTGGTCACGGTGGAGAGATAGCGATAGTCCACCCCTTTCAGGGTGATTTCGCCGCCGGTGGCGGCGACCGCCGAGAGATATGTAGCCGCGGCGATCCGGTCGCCGATGCAGCGGTGGCGGCAGCCGTGGAGGCTGCGTCCGCCTTCCACGATCACCGTAGATGTTCCGGCGCCCCGTACCGATGCGCCCATCTTCCGCAAAAAGCTCTGCAGATCCACGATCTCCGGTTCTCTGGCCGCGTTGGAGATCACTGTGACGCCTCCGGCTCCGCAGGCGGCCAGCATGGCGTTTTCCGTAGCGCCCACACTGGGCAGGCTCAAAACGATCTCCGTGCCCCGCAGGTTCCGGCACCGGCAGCGTATCTGCCCGCCGCACTCGTCGATCCGCACACCCAGCGTCCGCAATGCCGTCAGGTGCAGGTCAATGGGCCGGGGTCCCAGCTCACAGCCCCCCGGAAAGCTCAGCTCCGCCTGAGCGCACCGGGCCAGGATCGCGCCGAGAAAAATGACGGAGGATCTCATACGGCGCATGAGGTCATCGGGAATGTCCCAGCGGCTGAGGCAGCTGCTGTCCACCTCCAGGTCCTCCTCCAGCCAGCGCACCCGGCAGCCCAGGTGCCGCAAAATGGCCACGCTGGCATCCACGTCCTCCAGCCGGGGACAGTTCTCGATCACCGAGACGTCCCGGCACATAATTGAGGCCGCCAGAATGGGAAGCACGCTGTTTTTGGCGCCCTGTACGGTCAGCTCCCCCCGGAGCGGTCTGCCGCCCTCTACCGCAATCACTTTCATCCTCCGCCCTGCCTTTCATCGCTTTTTCAAGCCATTCTATGCAGAGCGTGACGGAGTTGGTTACTTGACCAGCGCCATCACCGTGTTGTAGATCCGCTCGGTGGCGTCCAGGATCCCCAGCTCACTCATGCCGCGGCTCATGGCGGCACGGCAGGCGGGGTCTCCCAGGATCTCGCAGGTCGTTTCATAGAGATCGTCACCGGTGCATGACCCCTCCAGCAGGATGCGGGCGCCGCCGTGTTTTTCCAGGATCCTGGCGTTTTTCTCCTGGTGGTTGTTGGTCACGTAGGGTGACGGCACGATGATGGCCGGGACGGCCAGCGCCGTGATCTCGCTGACGGTGGAGGCGCCGGCCCGGCAGATCACCAGATCCGCCGCACGCATGACCACCGCCATATCATAAATATACTCCCGCACGTCAAGGGACGGGCACTTGTCCAGTCCCCGCTGCGTCAAAGCCGTTTTCATGGTTTCCCAGCCGTTGCTGCCCACGGCGTGGATGTGGTGGAAAGGCTCTCCCTCTTTTTGCTCCCGGGCGAAGAAATCCACCATTTTGGCATTCATATCCCGGGCGCCGAGGCTGCCCCAAAAGGACGCAACCAGCGGGCGGTCATCCGTAAAGCCCAGTTTCTGCCTGGCCTGGGCGTGGCTCATCTCGAAGAAGTCCCCTCGCACCGGCGTACCGGTAACGACAATTTTTTCCGGGTGGCGGTAGTGCTGGCGGCACTCCTCAAAGCCCACCATGATCCGGTCGGCATAGCCCTCCAGCTGTTTGGTGGTCAGTCCCGGCACCATATTGGACTCGTGGACGGCCGTTGGTACACCTGCCCTGGCTGCGCAGCGCACCATGGGATAACTGGCGTATCCGCCGGTACCCACCACCAGATCAGGGTGAAAATCCCTCAGGATGTCCCCGGCCTGCCGGGGCGACGTAATCAGATTTCTGACGGCGCGCAGATTGTACCGCAAGGCGCTTACTTTGAAAGAACGCCGGAAGCCGGACACCTCCACACCCCGGAATTCGTAGCCCTGGCGCTCCACCAGCTGCCGTTCCATGCCGTCCGGCGTACCCACAAACAGCACGTTGACACCGGGATTTTTCTCTTTCATATAGCCCGCCAGCGCCAGAGCCGGATTTACGTGTCCGGCTGTACCGCCGCAGGTAAAGATCACGTTCATAGTTTATCCTCCCGCATTGGGAAAATGTTCACCGCAGCTATCCGTTCCTTGGCGCGGGAATCTGCCGCGAGACGCTGAGTACAATGCCCATCTCAAAGAGCTGCAGCGCCAGTGCCGTGCCGCCGTAGCTGAAGAAAGGCAGCGAGATGCCGGTAGCCGGGACCAGTCCGCTGACCACGGCGATGTTCAGGAAGGTCTGCAGGGCGATATGGGTGATGATGCCCACCACCAGCAGCGAGCCGAAGCGGTCGCGGGCGTGGAGGGCGATCCAGAAACCGCGAATGATGAGCAGGGCAAAGATCAGCATGATAACGCATGCGCCGATGAGGCCCAGCTCCTCGCAGACGATGGCAAAGATGCAGTCGTTGTGCTCCTCCGGCAAATACAAAAACTTCTGGCGGCTCTTGCCCAGGCCCACACCCAGCAATCCGCCGGAACCGATGGCAATCAGGCTCTGCACCATCTGATAGCCCTCGTCGCCGGCGTCTATCCACGGATCGTGCCACATGGCGATACGGCTGCTGCCATAGGTGATGCGTCCGGCTTCCACCAGCTTCACATAGCCAAAGGCCGCCGCAAAGCCGCCGCCCAGACCCAGGCCCACCAGCCAGGCACGGATGCCGCCAACGATCATCATGACCACACCGGTACCCACGATGAGGATGGTGCCGGACAGGTGGGGCTCCAGCATCATCAGCACGGCAATGATGCCCAGTATGGCCATGTATGGCCAGACGCCGTAGCGCCAGGTGAGCATCTTCTCCCGCTTTTTGGAGATGCTGTCGGCAAAGTATACGACCACGCCCAGCTTGGCGATCTCCGAGGGCTGGAAGGTGAAAACGCCCTGCTTGCCCAGCCAGCGGGTGGCGTTGTTGACGGTGACGCCCACGTGGGGGATGATGACCAGGATCAGCAGGAACACGGAAAAGCCCAGCAGGATCTTGGCTGCGCCGCGCCAACGCTGATAGGTGAATTTGCTGACGAGGAACATGGACGCGATGCCGATGACGGCAAAGATGGCCTGGCGTTTGAAATAGTACGCCGGGTTGCCGGTCTCATAGTAGGCCGAAGGGAAGCTGGCGGAAAACACCATCACCAGTCCGATGGCTGTCAGCAGCAGTGTCAGCAGCAAGAACGGAATGTCCATTCGCCCCTTTGCCGCCTCCAGCGTCTGCTTTTCCGTCTCTCTGGCGCGCTTTTGGCGGGCTCTTTGCCGCTCCTTTTGCGCGTGATACTCTTCGCGGGTCATGGCTTCCCCTCCTTTCGCACTCATTTTTGTATCAGGCGTGGAACCGGTCCATCACGCCCAGATAGGCCAGCGCACAGAAGATCACACTCACGGCGGTGAATACCGCTACGATTTTGGTCTCCTTCCAGCCGCACATCTCAAAGTGATGGTGCAGCGGCGCCATTTTGAACACACGTTTGCCGTGGGTCAGTTTGAAGTAACCCACCTGAATGATGTCGCTCATGGTCTCACAGATATAGACGATGCCCACCAGGATCAGCACCAGAGGCATATCGTAGGCAAACGCCAGGGCAGCCACCGCGCCGCCCAGGAACAGGGAGCCGGTGTCGCCCATAAAGACCTTGGCGGGATAGTGATTGTAGAGCAGGAACCCAACCAGACCTCCCAGCAGCGCGGCGGAAAAGACGCTGAGCTGCAGATAGTTTACACCCCACTTATAGCCGATTACGGCGAAAAAGATCGCCACCGGCACCGTGACGCTGGAGCTGAGGCCGTCCAGTCCGTCGGTGATGTTCACCGCGTTGACCGTACCCACGATGATGAAGGCTGCCAGCACCATATACACCACCCAGTTCAGTACAATGTGGGTGTTGAAGAACGGAATATACAGATTGGGCTTCAGCATGCCCTCATAGCGCATCAGGCACAGAAAGGCCACCGCCGCCGCCAGCTGCAGCAGGAATTTCTGCAGGGAGGTCAAGCCGGTGTTCTGGTGGTGCTTCACCTTCTGGTAATCGTCAATGTAGCCGATGATGCCAAACACCAGGGAGAAGAGGAAAACGTACAGGTGGGCAAAGTTCCCCGCCAGCATTCCCTTCCAGCCAAAGGCCAGGATCGCCACACCGATGCCGATGATGAACATCAATCCGCCCATGGTGGGGATGCCCTGCTTGTTCATATGCCAGGTAGGACCGATCTCCTTGATGCTCTGGCCGCACTTCAGCTTCACCAGCATGGGGATCAGCAGCTTTCCGGCAACTGCCGTCACCGCAAAGCTGACAATCAGCGTCAGGATCAGCGTCAATAAATCACTCATATCTTCTCTCCTCCCGCCCCTGCGGGGCGCTGTTTCATGTGTTAGGTTTCCCGGAAGAACGATTCCACAACCTCCCGCTCGTCCAGGTGCCGCTTTGTGTGTCCAATGATCTGATAATCCTCGTGACCCTTGCCGCACAGGACGATCACGTCCCCCGGCTGTGCGTGGGACAGGGCGAAGCGAATGGCTTCGATCCGATCCTCCACCACCGCATAGTGGTCACAGTTCTCCATTCCCGCCAGGATATCCCGGATAATGGCGCCCGGTTCCTCCGTGCGGGGATTGTCGCTGGTGACAACGGAGAAATCCGCCAGGCGGGCTGCAATAGCCCCCATCTGAGGCCGCTTGGTGCGGTCCCGGTCTCCGCCGCAGCCGAACAGCGCCACCACCCGGCCCGGGGCAAAGCCGCGGACCGCCGACAGCACGTTTTCCAGGGCGTCCGGCGTGTGGGCGTAATCGATCAGCACGTGATAGGGTCTGCCGTGGGTGGAAACCGGCTCCAGCCGCCCGCGCACAGGCGAGGCGCTGCGAAGGGCCTCTGCCCCCGCTGCCAGCGGCACGCCCAGCTCCCGTCCGGCTGCCAGCGCAGCCAGTGTATTATAGACGGTAAACCGGCCCGGCGTCGCTGCCCAGACGCTGACGCGCTCCCCCTCCGACACGGCGTCATAGGTCACGCCGGAGCCGGAGAGACAGATGTTCTCCGCCCGGAGATCCGCCATGCCATCTATCCCGTAAAAGACGGTACGGCATGTGCTGCCGCGCAGCAGCCGCTCACGCCAGGGGTCGTCGCCGTTGCATACGCCGGTCCCGCATTGCCCAAACAGGAGCGCTTTGGCGTCGCAGTAGGCCTCCATGGTGCGGTGAAAATCCAGATGATCCTGGGTCAGATTCGTAAAGACCCCCACCGCATACGGGATGCCGTACACCCGGTCCAGCGCCAGAGCGTGGCTGGACACCTCCATCACCGCGTGCGTGCACCCGGCCTCCGCCATGTGGCACAGAAGCGCCTGCAGATCGGCGGATTCCGGGGTGGTCCGCCCGGCAGGCAGGATTTCCCCGCCCACCATGTTCTGGATCGTACCCACCAGACCCACTTTGGCGTGCAGGCCATGCTCCAGAATATGCCTGATATAGTAGCTTGTGCTGGTCTTGCCGTTGGTACCGGTAATGCCCACCACGGTCAGCTTTCCGGCGGGGTGACCGTACCAGTTTGCACTGGCAATGGCAAGGGCGCGCCGCGCCGAGGGCACCGTCACGTAGGAGTTTATCCCCGGCCGGTGCTCACAGATCACACAGACGGCGCCCCGTTCCAGGGCTTCGGCGGCAAACTCGTTGCCGTCCGCCTCCGCGCCGGAGATGGCCACAAAAACATGGCCGGGCTCTACGCTGCGGGAATCATAGCTGATGCCGGTAACTTCCCGGGTGAGATCGGTGTGGACGGATAAGATATCCAGGCCTGAGACAATATCTTTCAGTTGCATCGGAGCATCTCCCTTTCCGGATTTTCACTTCCGGTCCGCGGGACCGCTCCTTTGTATTGAACGGCGTATGCGCCGTGTCATCATATATATGTCAGTTTTGCGGCAGGCTATTCCTGAGCGTTAATCCGGGACGTTGGTGTCGCCCAGCTGCACCGTGATAACGGTGCCGGCCGGCAGCTCCGTGCCCGGCTCTTCCGACTGGCTCATGACGCGGACGCTGGTGCTGCCGCTGCCGGTGGTGCCGGCAAACCGGATCAGCAATCCCGCGTTGGTGGCCGCGGCGTTGGCCTCGGCCGGGGAGTTGCCCAGCAGATTGGGCACGACACACAGCGTGTCGGGCTTTTCCTCACCGGCGTACAGCACCACCACGGACTTGCCGGGGATAATGGCGCCGCCCACCGGCGTCTGGTCGGTGATGATGTTGCCCTCGCCGACCACGCGGCTGCTGAAGCCCCGTTCCTGCAGCTTCTTCTGGGCCTCCTCCACCGTGGAATCCACCACATTGGGCACCGTGGTGTCCGCGCCCAGCAGCTCCTCGGCGGAGAAGGACGGTTCAATACCCAGATAGGGCAGAATTTCCGCCATGATCTGGCTGCAGCTGGGAGCCACCATGTTGCCGCCGGAGGGATAGGTCCCGGTATCCCGGCCGGGGCTGTCCAGGGCGATCAGCATAATGACCTCCGGATCGTCTGCCGGGGCAAAACTCATGAAGGATACGATGACCTCACGGGTCTGGCCCGTGGCGTCGCGCTTATCTGCCGTGCCCGACTTGCCGCCGATGCGGTAGCCGGCCACCTGGGCGTTCCGGCCGGTGCCGGTGGCCACCACAGTCTCCAGACACTCGCACACCAGGGCGCTGGTCTCCTCGCTGATCACCTGGCGCACAGGGGTATCGTCGTGCTCCCAGATCACGTTGCCGTCATCGTCCAGCACCTGCGCCACCACATAGGGCGTATGCAGGTAACCGCCGTTGACACAGGACGCCTGGGCAGCAATGAGGGAGATGGGCGTCACGCTGAAGTTCTGGCCGAAGGCATAGCAGGCCAGGTCCAGCGTGGTGAACTTATCCTCCGGCTGGAAAATACTGGTGGCCTCGCCGTCCAGGTCGATGCCGGAGCCGCTCATCAGGTTGAAATCGCGCATGTACTGGTAGTATTTCTCATTGCCCAGCCGCAGGCCGTATGTGATAAAGGCCGGGTTGCAGGAGTGGGCCGCCGTCTCCGCCAGGGTCTGATGCCCGTGATTGCCGGAGCACTTGATATGGGCGCCGGAAACGTTGATATAGCCCACACAGTCAAAGGTGGTGTTCATGTCCACCACGCCCTCCTCCAGTGCGGCGGCCAGTGTCAGCACCTTGGAGGTGGAGCCGGGCTCATACACCTCGTTGACGGCCTTGTTCCACCACTGTTTCATCTGCATCTCGCCCAGAGAGGCCTCTTCGGACTCCACTGCTTCTTTCATCCGGGGGTCCAGGACCTCGGAGAAGTGATTCAGGTCGTAGTTGGGGTAGGACGCCATGCCCAGCACGGCGCCGGTCTTGGCGTTGAGGATAATGCCCATGCCGCCTTCCTGCACGTCGTACTTATAGACCATGTCCGCCAGGGCCTTCTCCAGATAGTACTGGATGGTGGTGTCAATGGTCAGCATCAGGGTGTGACCGTTCTCAGGGGCGAAGTACTGCTCATACTCATAGAGCATATCGTTGCCGGCGTTGTCCTTGGCGGTGATCACCAGACCGGTCTGGCCCTCCAGGTCCTTCTCGTACTTAGCCTCCAGACCGTACAGACCCACATTGTCGTTGCCAACAAAACCGATGATGTGGCATGCCAGATCGCTGTACGGATAGTACCGCTTGGAGTCCGTCACCAGATAGACGCCCCGAACCTTGTTCTCGTTGATGTACTCCCGGACTCTGTTGGCCACGTCCTCGTCGGCCCGCAGCTTGATGACCTCATACTGGGAGTTGGTGCGGTCCATCCGCTGGCGGACGTTTTCCTCGTTGACGTCCAGGATCTCCGCCAGTGCGGCGGCCAGGGAGTCCTTGGTCCAGGTCACCTTGTCCTGGGGCTTTGTGGCCTCGTCGCTGGCCTTCAGGGTCTCATTGATCTCCAGAGGCGAGAGGAACACGGTCTCCGCCGTGGCGGAGATGGCCAAAATGTTGCCGTTGCGGTCGCAGATGGTGCCCCGGGAGGCGGAGACCACGGTGCTGCGGGTCTGCTGACTCACCGCCAGCTTCTGCAGTTCCTCGTGCCGCTTGATCTGCAGCTGATACAGTTTGCCAAACAGCAGGAGAAAAACGCCAACGCCCAGCACCAGCATCAGAAGGAAGGTGCGCCGCTGGATCACCCGGTTGGCGCGACGGCTGTTTTCACTTTTTCGATTGCCGGATTCTGCCATTTTATCTCCTTTCGGCGGTACAGACCGCCTGCAACAATTGCCTGATACCAATGAAGGAGCAAGAAGTCCCCTTCTCACTCCTTCCTACGTTTCATGGTTGTCGGGTACTCGCTCCCACTATATGGGGCGGTTTATCGGAAATATTCCACCAGGGAACGGAAGCCCTCCTCCAGGCTTTCGGTCAGGCCGCTCAGCAGTCCGCCTGCCCCCGCCTGATGGACCACGGCCACATCGGAGCCGGAGAGATCCACATACTCGATCTGGGCGCTGGTGGGCTTGCTCATGCCCGCCGCCTCGGCGGTCTCTTTGACAGTGGCCAGATCAAAGGTCTGTTCGTATTTGGTCAGCAGGGATACATGCTCATCGTTGAGTACAGCCAGCTCGTTCTTCATCTCCGCCACATTGCCGGAGATGGTGGTCAGCTGCACGTAGCCCATGATCAGTACCATTACCATGGCGGCCAGCACCACAATGCCGCCCACCACCACCGGCGACGTTCTGGGCCGGGGCTGCGCCTGCGCCTGACTGCGCCGCTGCGGCCGGGGCCGCCGCGCCTCGCGCTCGTGCTCGTGGACCTTGCCGGCCTCCTCCAGGTTGCGCTCCCGAACCAGGGCGTCCAGATCGTACGCCAGGTTGCCGTTTGTCATTGTGCCGTGTCTCCTGCGCGGATCAGCCATCGTCGGGAGCCTCCTTTCTGGTTCTTTTTCTATGTCAAATCTTTTCCGCCACGCGCAGCTTGGCGCTGCGGGCGCGGGGGTTATACGTCAGTTCCGCGGGGCCGGATACCACCGGCTTGCGGGTGATCAGCTTCATCTTCGGTTTTTTTCCGCACACGCAAACCGGGAATTCCGGGGGGCAGGTGCAGCCGGTGGCCAACTCCTGCATGGTGCGCTTGACAATGCGGTCCTCCAGGGAGTGGAAGGAAATCACCGCCAGCCGTCCGCCGGGATTCAATCCGTCCGCAGCCGCGCGCAGCATAGGCGGCAGTACGTCCAGCTCGCCGTTAACGGCGATACGAATGGCCTGAAAGCTCCGTTTGGCGGGGTGCTGTTTTTCCCGCAGGGCCTTGGCGGGCATGGCACCGCGAATGATCTCCGCCAGCTCCAGCGTGGTCTCTATCTCTCTCTCTTCACGCCGGCGGCAGATGGCGGAGGCAATGGCTGGGGCGTAACGCTCCTCGCCGTAGTCAAACAGGATTCTCCGCAGCTCCTCATAGCTCCAGCCGTTGACCACCTCCCGGGCGGTCAGGTCGGAAGTTCGGTCCATTCGCATGTCCAGCGGCGCATCGTGCATGTAAGAAAATCCGCGCTCGGCATCATCCAGCTGCGGGGAGGAAACGCCCAAATCGAACAGCATACCATCCACGCCGTTCAGATTCAGCTCCGCCAGGATCTCTCCCAGCCGCTCGAAGTTGCTGTGGACCAGCGTTACCCGGTCCATGTACGGTGCCAGCCGCTCCCTTGCGGCCTCCAGTGCCGCCTCGTCCCGGTCCACGCCGATAAGACGGCCGGTGGTCAATCTCCTGACGATCTCCAGGGAGTGCCCGGCCCGGCCCAGTGTGCCGTCCAGATAGACGCCGTCCGGCTTGATGCTCAGAGCCGTCAGGCACTCGTCCAGCAGCACCGGTTTGTGGCCGTAGGCCATATCCTCCGTCCCGTTGGGACGAAACGATTCCCTCTCCACGTCTTACAGACCCATGGCTTCCATGGCGGCCTCCAGAGCGCCGCTGGAGAAAGCCTCTTCATCCATCTTGGCCCAGCGCTGGGCATTCCAGATCTCCACACGGTCAAAGCTGCCGATGACGACGACTTCCTTCTCCAGATTCGCCCAGCTGCGCAGACGCGCGGGGATCAAGATGCGGCCCTGGCCGTCCGGCTCACAGTCGGCGGCATTGGCAAACACGGAACGCAATGCTTTGATTTCGCTGTAATTCTTGGTTCCCAGCTGTTCCATCCAGGCGTTCCACTTGTCCTCAGAGAAAATATACAGGCAGTGGTCCTGTCCGGCGATCACGTGGAACGTGGAGCCCAGCTCCTCTCGCAGTTTGGCGGGAATGAACAGACGGCCCTTGGCGTCGATGTTGTGTGCATATTGCCCGGTCACGTCTGTCACCCCCCTCGTTCACAGATCGGTTTTTCAGGAAATCGTGGGATGATCCCCCACAAATAGGGGCACTTCCCCCACAATTCCCCACCTGGTAGATTGAGTATACATAATTTCCCGGCCAAATGCAAGTAGATTTTTTTGTGAAATGGTCCGGTTTTTCGCTTTTTTTCGATATTTTATCTCATTTTTCCGGGCAGATTTTGAAACATCCGTTCTATATTCTGTGCGTTAAAAAACGGCAGACACTACATATAGTGCCTGCCGTTTTTGATAAACCACAATATATCCAATTGTCACTCAGTCTGGAAACTTGCGCGGATAAAAAATGGTCATTTTACACAAAAATGAAGTGTAATTTTCTGCGTTTTTACAACTCCTCTTCTTCCTGGTGATTCAGCTTCTGGCGCTGCTCCTGAAGCTTTTCAGCAGAGGCCGTGCGGAAGCGGGTACGGGACTCCTGGACCTCCGTCAGAGCCATCTGGATGGCCTCCTCCGTGCGGCGCAGGGCATCCTCGGTATAGGTGTTGGCAGCGGCATAGAGCTCCTTGCTGCGCTCCTCTGCGCGGCGGATGATCTCAGCGCTCTTCTGCCGGGCCACCTGCAGGGTCTCACTGTCAGAAACGATGTTTTTCGCATCTGTTTCCGCCTGGTGCAGGATCCTCTCCGCCTCTTTCTTGGCAGCGTTAATAAACTCTTCCCGAGCGTGAAGCAACTCCTGCGCCTTCTTCAGCTCAAGAGGCAGCTTGCCCTTGATCTCATCCAGCAGGTCCAGCGCATCGTCCCGGTTGATGACGCACTTATCAGAGCTGAAAGCGGCGCCCTTCGCCTCATCTACCATACCGTAGAGCATATCCAGCAAACGCTGTACGTCTTTCTCTTCCATCTTCAAGCTCTTTCCTTTCTCTTTAATTCCTCCGCCACCGGGGCGGGCACATACTTTTCCATGGGCTGGCCGTACTTGATCATTTCACGGACCATGGTGCTGCTGAAATGCTGAAAGGCTGGGCTCGACGGCAGCAGGACCGTCTCCAGTTGGGGGCAGATGCCGCGGTTGATGGCAGCCATCTGGTATTCCTGGTCAAAATCCGTGGCGTTGCGCACGCCCTTCACCAGCACGTTGGCGCCCTTGCTTTCGGCATAGCCGGCCAGCAAGCCGTTGAACGACTCCACCTCCACGTTGTCCATGCCGGCCACTGAAGCGCGGATCAGCTCCACGCGCTCCTCCGCCGTGAACATGGGTGATCTCTTCTCGGCGTTCACCATGACGCAAACGATCACCTTTTCAAAGCAGGCTGCCGCCCGCCGGATCACGTCCAGATGGCCCAGCGTGATGGGGTCAAAGCTGCCGGGGTAAATTGCGATACTCATTCATCGTCCTCGTTTCCGCTGCGATGGTACACCGTCAGCTTGATCTTTCCGTAGCGGTACTCCCGGTAGAGCCGGTAGGGCGGCTGTACCGGCGGCAGAGTATGGTCCGCCGCGCTTTCCGCCACAATTATACCATGCGGCCGGCAAATGTCAAATCCCGCGATAGCCTCCAGCGCCTGATCCAGCAGATCCGACGCATAGGGCGGGTCCAGAAAGATCAGGTTAAACTTCTCCCCGCTGCGCAGGTAGGCCAGGGAATCCCCTTTCCGGATCCGGGCATTCTCCTCCAGACCGCAGAGCTTCACGTTCTCCCGGATCAGCTCCACGGCATCGGGCCTGCGGTCCACGAACACGCACTCCGCCGCGCCGCGGCTGAGGGCCTCGATGCCCAGCTGGCCGGTGCCGGCAAACAGATCCAGCACGCGCCGGCCCTCGATGTCGAACTGGATGATGGAGAACATGCCCTCCTTCACCTTGTCTGTGGTGGGGCGGGTCTCCATGCCCTCCAGCTCCTTGAGCCGTCTGCCCCGGGCAGATCCTGTGATCACTCTCATTTGTTCTCTCCTCTTGGATCGAAGCGTTCAAAGATGACAATATTTCCGTCTTTCTCCGCCTCGGTCATCTCCTCCATACTGGCGATGGTCCAGTTGGCCTCCTGCACCTTGTAGAACCGACGGCACCAGCGGACGCTCAGGCACTTCCTGTCGGAAAAGCGATAGGCGATGAAGTCGGGCACCGCCTGGAAATTCATCAGCAGGTTGCTGAGGATGAACCGGGCGATGCCGCTGAGATAGGCGGCGTCGCCGTGGCGGGAGAACTGCTCGGCCAGCTGGCCGCGGACGATCTCCGGGCGGTTTTTGCGCAGCCAGCGCAGGCAGCGGTAGTCAAAGGACTCGATACAGTAGCGCACCCGGAACTTGTCCAGCATGGCCACAGTGGCGGCGGCCAGCTCATTATAGTTGCCCCGCTCCGCCTTCAATTCCACGATCAGCGGCGTCTGATCCTCGAAAAGAGCCAGCACCTCCTCCAGCAGGGGGATCTGCTCGTCGGTGCCCTCCAGACGGTACTGCTTCAGTTCTTCAACTGTCAGATCCTCCACGGCCACGTCCTCTCCTGCGGTGCGCAGAAGGCTGCTGTCGTGGATCACGGCCAGATTGCCGTCCTTCATGAGGTGCACGTCCAGCTCCGCGCCGAAGCGGTTCTCCACCGCCCGGCGAAAGGCGGCCATGGAGTTCTCGGGGATGGCGGGCTTGTCGTGAAAGCCCCGGTGGGCGTAGCGCCACAGGCGCAGGAATTTCCAGTCGGGGTGGCCCCGCCGGCAGCGGAGGGCCAGGGTGTAGAGCTCACCGAGCACCAGCGCGATGAGCAGGATCAATACAACGTACCACATAGCTTATCCTCAATCGTCGCCGCCGATGGCCTCGAGGCCGGTGACGTTGGCCACCTTGCCGGCCTTGATGTTCTTGACGAGGGATGTAAAGACCGTGCAGCTCAGCAGCGTAAGGATACAGGCGTAGACCGGCAGGGCGCGCCAGGCGTTGGCCGCCCGCAGAACCAGGCCCAGCAGCACGGGCGTGACCGTCTGAGCGGACATGCTGGCTGCGTAGTAGTAGCCGGTGAACTTTCCGATCCGCTTGGCCGAGCAGAGCTCCACGACCATCGGGAAGGAGCAGTTGTGCACCAACGCCATGCCGAACCCCTTGAGCACCCAAACCGCGTAGAGCAGGGCCGGGAAGGTGAACTCGCCGTGGGCAGCGTTGGCGGCGGTTTGCCCGGTGGGCATAACGAAGCACATGACGATCAGGCCCAGGAAGGTGATCATCAGGCCCATGGAGATCGTCCACTTGCGGCCGATCTTGTCCGCGATGGCGCCGGCGATGGCGAAGCCGACGACGGAGGCGAGGCCGCCGAGGATCGTCAGGATCATCGTGGCACTGGACGCGGCGTTCAGATAGTAGATGACGTAGTTGCCGACGTAGGTGCCGAGGGCGTTGTCGCTCATGAACCAGAGGAACTCGGCGCCGAGGATCGCCAGCAGCATGTTGCGGTTGGCCTTGGACATGGGCTTGTCGTCATCGATGGGCGTTTCCACGGCGGCCAGCTGCTCGCCCAATTCCATCTCGTCCTTGAGCTTTTCAGCCAGCTCGTTTTCCCGGATGGTCTTGAACAGCACCAGCGCGGAGATCACCATCAGCACGGAGGCGATGATAAAGGGCAGCTCGATGGTCCAGAGATTGCGCTCAGCCACGGGGGTGTTGATGTAATGGGACAGCACGAAGACCAGTCCCAGCACTGTGGCAAAGGCGCCGCCGAAATAGCCCATGATATTGATAATGCCGTTGGCCTTGGCGCGCAGGGGCTTGGGCGTGATGTCGGGCATCAGCGCGACGGCCGGGTTGCGGTACATCATCATGAACAGCAGCACGATCGCCATCATGGCAATCATGCCGGCCACATTGTTGTAATGGAAGAAGATCGGGATGAAGGGGAAGGCCACAGCGGAAACGAAGGTGCCCACGAGAATGAAGGGCATGCGCTTGCCAATCGGGGTCTTCGTCTTGTCGGAAAGGTTTCCGAAGATCGGCAGAAGGATCAGCGCGGCCAGGTTGTCGCAGGCCATGATGATGCCCACGATCCACTGGACGTTGAGGATCTTCTCCGGGTCGCTGGCCTTCAGCTCCGCCGAGGACATCTCATAGATGTTGCGGGCGAAGATGTCGGTCAAAAAGGTGGGGCACCAGGAGTCGTACACCTGCCACAGCAGCAGGATGCCAAAGAAGGCAAAGCCGATCAGCGCGGTGCGTTTGTAGTTGAGTTTCAGCGGTTTCATCGCAGTTCCTCCCATACTTTCTCAATATCCCGGAACACCCACGTGGGGGTGATCCCATACTTTTTGATGTCCTCCATCACGCCCTCGCCGGAGAGGACGAAGATGCTGTCGATCCCGGCGTTGACGCCGCAGGCCACGTCGGTATAGAGCCGGTCGCCGATGATGACGGCCTGCTCCGCCGTGAAGCCGGTCCGCTCCAGAGCCAGCTCCACCATGGCGCTTTTCGGCTTGCCGATGACCAGCGGCTCCCGGCCCGTGGCCCGTGTCAGCATCTGACACACGCTGCCGCAGTCCGGCACGCTGCCGTACCAGGTGGGACAGACCCAGTCCGGATTGGTGGCGATCCAGTCCACGCCACGGTTCAGCAGGATACAGGCGTCCTCCAGCTTGCGAAAGGTCAGCTCCGTATCGAAGCCGCACAGCAGCACGTCCACGCTGTCCTCCCGGTCGTCCGTCACCGGGATGCCGGCCGCCTCCAGCTGTTGGTAGAAGGACCGGGTGCCGAACACATAGCACCGCTTCCCCGGCAGATGGTTGCGCAGGTGGCGGATGGTGGCGTCCACCGAGGTGAGGAAATCATCTCCGGTGGTCTCAATGCCCAGCCTTTGCATTTTTTGAATGTAGCCCTCCACGCCACGGGAGGAGTTGTTGGTGAGGAACAGATACCGCCCGCCGACGGCGCGGACGTGGGTGAGAAACTCCTTGACGCCGTCGAACAGCTGCTCGTCCAGATAAATGGTGCCGTCCATATCCAGCAGAAACAGCCGCTTGTCCCGCAGATGGGCCATGGTATCCCTCCCGTACATAATAATACAAAATAAGCATAACACAAAGCCGTCCCTTGTGCAAGCAGAACGGCTTTGTGTTGTTTATTTTTCACGTGTTCTCCCGACTGATGGGCCTCCGGTGCAGAATGGCGCCCAGCGCCTTGCCGTTGAAGGGGATCAGAGGGTAGAGATAGCCTCTGCCGATCAATGGTTTGGTGGTGGCGATCAGCGCCAGGATCACCGCCACGCCCAGGCCAAAGCCCCACCAGCCCAAAAGCCAGATGAGGCCCAGCAGCAGCACCCGGCACAGCTTACACGCAAAGCCCATCTCGTAGCTGTGCTGGGTGTAGCTGGCCACGGCCACAAAGGCCATATATACCAGCACCTCCGGCACCAGCCAACGGGACTGCACGGCAAAGTCGCCCAGGATCAAGGCACCAAGCATGCTGAAGGCTGTGCTCAGAGAGTTTGGCGTGTTCAGCGAGGCCAGCTTCAAAATGTCGATGATGAACTCCACCAGCAGCAGCTGCAGGATGAGGGGCACGGCGTAGTCCCCCTCCACCAGCAGGAAGCTCATGCCCTCCGGCAGGCGGTCCGGATTGTTCACCAGCAGATACCACAGCGGCGTGATGAACAGCGTCAGCAACAGCACCACCAGACGCAAAATGCGCAGATAGGAACCGATGAGCGGCGGAAAGTAGTAATCGTTGATCTCCTCGGCAAAGCTCCAGATGGTGGTGGGCAGGATCATGGCCGAGGCGGAGTTGTCCAGCATCAGCAGCACGTCCCCCTCCATGAGGCAGGCTGCCGCCACGTCGGGCCGCTCGGTATAGCGCACCTTGGGAAAGGGGTTGTACCACTGGCGCGGTGACAGGCACTCGGCCACGCTCTCCTGCCCCATGGACAATGAGCGCTCATCGATGGCGGACAGCTTGTGCCGCAGTTCCTCCAGCAGCTTCCCGTCCGCCTTCCCCTCCAGGTAGCAGATGGCCACGTCCATGGCGGTCCGGCCGCCGATCTGGTGGGGTTCCAGCGTCAATCCGGAATGGCGGATGCGGCGGCGCAGCAGGGCGGCGTTCTGCATCAGGCTCTCGCCAAAGCCGTCGTGACTGCCCCGCAGCACCTTGCTGGCGTCCGGCTCCTCGATGGAGCGCAGGGGGAACTGCTTGGCGTCCAGCAATATGCCGCCGCCCAGTCCCTCGATCATCAGCAGCGTCTTTCCGGCAAACACCGCCGTGGCCATCTTCCGCTGATCCGTCTCCGTTTTCACGTCGGAGATGCTGACGTACCGCTCCAGAAAGTCCTCCAGCGTATCCATGCCGTTCCAGTCCGGCACCTGCAGCCACACGGCGATCATCCGCTCCAGTACCGCGTCGTCGGCGTAGCCGTTGACCACCCACAGCTTGGCCTGCCGCCCGCCGATCCGCAGCATCCGGCTGGTCATGTCGAAGCAGCGGCCGTCCCCCAGCAGAGCGTCCATCTCCGCCGTGCGATCCGTGAAATGCACCTGTTTCATGTCCCGCCTCCCCGTTGGTTTTCTTTTAGTATGGGGCGAAGCGGGAACAAATTATTCCATAGAAAAACAGAGGGCGGATCGCCCCCTGTTTTATACTGTCTTTATAAAGTAGTAAAACGTCTCGTCCTCCCCGCTGCGGCGCATGCAGGACGACAGCATCTTATAGGATGCCGCGTTCTCCTTATAGCACTTGGCCACCACACGGTCCAGCCCCAGCCGGTACAGCGCCCATTCCGCTGCCGCGGCGAAAGCCTCTGTGCCGTAGCCGTGACCGGCGTATGCCGGCGCGACGCGGCAGCCCAGCTCGGCGCCGCCCCGCCAGTCCAGATTGTAGAGCACCGCCTCGCCGATGAGTTCTCCCCCCAGGCGCACGGCGAAGTTCACCGCCATACGTTTGGCAAAGTCCTCCCGTACCACATCCAGGAAGTAGTCCTCTGTCAGTTCACCGTGGAGGTCCTCCCGATAGTCGTAGCCCCACCAGCGGTTGCGCTCATCGTCCAGACACAGCGCGTTATAGGCGGTCGTGTCCGCCTCCGTAAGGCCGTCCAGCACCAGCCGCTCCGTTTCCAGCCGGGGCACATCGTCCAGATCGTCCAGCTCGCTGCCCACGGCAAAGTGGACCTTGCTGCCCAGCTCCGCCGGCAGATACTGGAGCTTGGAGGTCCGCAGTCCCTTGTCCCGGGCGTCGTCCTCCCGGTTGATCCACTGGCAGTCGGCGGCAAAATGGCCGGCAAAAGCCTGCACCAGGGCGGGATAGGCACCCGGCGCGGAGTAGAGCGCCTTCTCGATGTGGATGATCAGTGTATCACCGGACTTCTCCGCCAGGCTCACCGCCAGCAGCCGGCCGTCTTCCTCCAGCGCGCCGCAGCGGAACCAGCCCGTGTCCATCAGGCCGAACGTGTCCCTGGCGTAGCGGAGCTCCCGCCGGGCGTTGAAGCTGTCCTTCTGAAACTCGGATTCATATGCCCGCCAGAACTCCTCCAGCCGCGGCATGTCAGCCCCCGTCAGCTCAACGAAGCGGGCGTTGGGATGCTCCTTGCGGAACTTGTTGATGTGGTTGCGCTGGCCGCTGTA
The DNA here is from genome assembly GCA_947168655.1 of uncultured Oscillospiraceae bacterium. GTDB lineage: Bacteria > Bacillota > Clostridia > Oscillospirales > Oscillospiraceae > Vescimonas. The sequence goes on along the minus strand of CAMVMU010000003.1, from coordinate 50,330 downwards.
TCGCCGGCCGGCGAATCCCGCCAGATCCGAGGCGCGGTAGAGGTAATCCTTCCACATACGCTTGCTGGTCATGATCACCCGGGCGTATCGGCCGCACAGCAGCGCCGTCTCCTCCTGAGGCACCACGGAGATCACAGGGCGAAGCCCCGCCTTTGTGCAGTATTCCTCCACGGCGGTGAGCGCGGCGTCCACGTCTCCCTCCGCCGACGGGACCGGCAGATCAAAGAGGATCTCTCCCTCGATCTCATTGCGGACGATCAGGCACCCGGCTGCCTCGGCAAAGGACGGGTGCAGATAACCTCTCCACATGAGCTTGGTGCCCACGGCGTACTCACACAGCCGGTAGGGGCAGTTTTCATAGTAGGCGCGCAGGATGTGTCCGTTTTCCGGTGTTACAGGTGTAAATTTCAGCATATCGTTCCTTCCCTGACCTTCATGGGTGTGAGAAAAACAGAACGCCGGCCAGCCGACCGGCGTTCAACGGCAGTACTGTCAGCCGCGGCTCTGCCAGAAGGCGCGCAGCTTCTCATAGGTCTCCTCGCTGAGGTGGTGCTCAATGAGGCAGGCGTCGTGCTCCGCCGTCTCCGGGCTGACGCCCATGGCACAGAACACGTCCGTCAGCAGGCGGTGCTTATCCAGCGTTTCGCTGGCGATGGCCATGCCTTTCTCGGTCAGCACCAGCTGGCCGTCATCCATCCGCTGCAGGCAGCCGCTGTCCACCAGCTTGCCCACCGCCACGCTGACGCTGGGCTTGGAGAAGCCCAGATGCGCGGCCACGTCCACACTGCGGCAGCTGCCTTTGGCCTGCCGGATCATAAGAATGGCCTCCAGATAATCCTCGCTGGAACGATGTCCGTCCGCCATTTCTGTCCCTCCTCATCGGCAACAATGCCTCTTCTTTCTTTTATCCTACTCTTCGGTGTCACGCTTGTCAAGCAAAAGCGTCTGCGCCATCTGTGGGCTCAGACGCCTTATGGGGTGTTTTTACAGTTCCGTCACTGCCGCGCCCAACGCCTGCGCGCGGGTGCGGTCATGGGTGACCATAACCACGGTTTTGTCCCGGGCCATCTCGTCGATGACTGCCAGGCATCGCTGCGCCGCCGCCTCGTCCAATCCCGTCAGCGCCTCGTCCAGCACCAGCACGTCAAAGGGGTGGGCAAGGGCGCGGCCCAGGGCGGCGCGCCTCCGCTGTCCGCCGGAGAGCTCGCCGGGCAGGCTGTCCAGCACCTCCCCCAGCCCCAGCCGCTCCAGCACGGCGCGCGCGGCGGTTTCCTCCGCAAAGAGCGTGGCGTTCTCCAGCACCGTTTTTCCGGCAATCAGCCGGTCCTCCTGGAACACAGCGGAAAAACGCAGGTCCTCCGTACCGGTGATATGGCCTCTGCGGGGCTTCTCCAGCCCCATCAGCAACCGCAGCACCGTTGTCTTTCCCCGGCCTGACGGCCCGAACAGACACAGCCGGTCACCGGGACGGATCTCCAGATTCAGGTTTTCGACCACCGGCTGTTTGCCCCGATAGCCGAAGGTCACGTTCTCAAACCGGATCACGGCGGCCTCCTTTCAGCAGGGCGCGGGCGCCGCTCTCCAGCGCCACGCTCCACACCACGATCACCAGCGTCAGGGCAAACACCTCGTCATAGGCCACGGCGCTTTTGCTGCTCCAGAGCATACTGCCCAGAGACAGATTCGTGCGGCAGATGATCTCCGCCGCCACGCCGGACTTCCAGGCGAAGCCCAGACCTGTGGCGACAGCCGCTGTGAAGTAGGGCCGGATCTCCGGCAGGGTGATTTTCCGCAGGATCTCCCAGCGCCCCATGCCGAAAACGCGGGCCATCTCCGTTAGTCCCCGGTCAGTATTGCGGATACCGCCTGCCACGTTGCTCCACACGATGGGGCAGACCGTCAGGAAGGCAATAAAGCCGGGGATGCGCTCCCGGGGAAGCCAGAGAAACACCAGAATGGTCACCGACGCCACCGGCACCGCCCGGACAAGGCGCAGCAGCGGCTCCGACGCGGCGCGGAACAGCCCCCACCGCTCCGAGAGCACGGCGCAGGCCGTACCCACCAGCACCGCCACAGCAAAGCCCAGGCAAATGCGCAGGGCGGACGCGCCCACCGTAAGCCAGAAATCCGTTGTGCCGCCCAGACGCCACAGGGCACGGAGCGTGTCTACCGGCGTAGGGATTGCGATCAGAAGTTTTCGATTGGCCAGCATGGCGCCCAACTGCCACGCTGCGATCCAGAAGGCCACAGCGGCGGCAGTCTGCCATTTTTTAGCCGACATAATAGAAGTCATCGGCGGGCAGCTTGCCGCCCACGCTCTTGGGATTGGCCTCGAACATCACGGACAGATAGCCGTTCAGCTGGGCCTTCATGTCCGCGCCGGCCACGAAGGTCAAACCGCACTGGGGAATGGCCTGCTTGGCAAGGGGAGCCTTGGGGATAATGCCGAACTGCTCGCACAGGGCAGCAGTGCCCTCCACGTCGTTCTGGGCAGCCTCAATGGAGAGGGAGTAGTCCTTCAGGAAGCCGGTCACGGCCTCGGGATGCTCCTCCAGGAAGGCGGTGCGGATGATGACGCAGCCCATCATCAGGGTGCTGTCGCCGCCGGAGACCTTCTCCCACTCCTCGGTCATATCGAAGGCCTTCTTGGCGCCCTCGTTTTGAATCAGCAGGGCGGTGGCAACCGGCTGGGGCGCCATGATGACGGCCTCGGAATCGTCCTGCCACACATTCATCAGTTCACTGCCTTCGCCCACGAACTGGATGGTCACATCCTTGTCGGGGTCAAGGCCGTTGCCCTGCAGCACATAGCGCAGGATATACTCGGGATTGGCGCCCTGGCCGGGGCTGTAAATGGTCTTGCCTTTCAGGTCGGCCACGGTGTTCAGCTCCGTCCCGTTGGTGAGAATGGACAGCACGCCCAGGGTGTTCACCGCCAGCACCTTCACGCCGCCTTCGGTTTTGTTGTACAGCACAGCGGCCAGGTTGGTGGCCACGCAGGCGATGTCCGCCTGACCGTTGGACACGGCGGCCACCACTTCGTCGTTGGCGCCGGTCATGGTCACGTGGTAGTTGTTGGACAGGGTCTCCCCCGCCTCGGCCTTGGCGCGCAGATTCACGGCGCCGATGCCGGTGGGGCCGGCCAGTACGTACAGGTTGATGTCCACGGGGTCGGCCGTTTCCACAGGCTTGGGATCCGGCTCCGGGTTCTTCTCGGGGTTTCCGCCGCAGGCTGCCAGGGCAAACACCAGCGTCAGCGCCAGCAGCAAACTCACAATCTTCTTCATCATCTGATAACCTCCATTTTTCCGTCCTTCCGGACAATTAATTCTTTTTCCTCCAGGCTTTGCATGGCGCGGTACAGGCTGGTACGGCCCATGTTCAGCGTAGCCGCCAGGCTCTTCATGGTCATTCGGCTGCTCAGCCGTCCATCCCTGCTGCAGTTCTCCGTCAGATAGCGGTACAGCCTGCTTTCGGCATCGTTCTGCTCCAGCACGGCGATCTTGCCGTTGAGCAGCCGCACCCGGGACGACAGAAAGGCAATGTAGTTCACCGCCGTGCGGGGATAGCGCAAAAACAGCCGCTCCAGCATCTCCTCCGGCAGAAACTGCACCGTGCAGTCGGTCACAGCCCGGATCCGGCTGACGTAGGACTGCTCCATGCCGAACAGCGCCGCCGCGCCGAACACCGCGCCCGGCCCAAAGGTGGACAGCACCGCCGTCTCCTTTGCCGGGGACACCGCCTCTGCCCGGCCCCGCAGCAGCACGCCCAGCGCACGGCGGCAGCTGTCGCCCTCAAGGATCAGCTCTCCCCGGTGATAGGCTGCCAACTCCGCCTCCCCCACCTCGGTCAGCGCATCCTGCGCGCCGTCAAACAGGAACAGCTCCGACAGATCGAATTCTTTTTCCGCCACACTTCCACCTCAAATCTGTTCCAAATGGAACACCTTCGAGAGTGTAACAGAAAAGCCTGCGATTGTCAAGCGCCATAAAAAAACAGCAAAGACACGCTATGGCGTGTCTTTGCTGTTGGGGCAGTTGCGCCCGGACTTGAAGATCATTTTTTTCGTTTTTACAAACCGGCATTGGAAATCATTTGGAAAAACTCTCCCGGGTCGCCCGGCCGGAATCCCGTCCTGATCACCGGAGAGACGCCAGGTACTCAATGGCGCTGTGGGCGGCCACGTTGCCCTCGCCGGCGGCCTTCACGTACTGATAGGGTCTTCCGGTGCAATCGCCCGCGGCAAAGACGCCGGGCAGATTGGTCACCATGGCCCGGTCCACGGCGATGTGCCCCTGCTCCGTGGCGAGGCCCGGCAGGAGCGTGGCCAGAGACACGCTTTCCCGCAGGCAGAACACGCCGTTAACCGAGACAGCTTCGCCGTTCTTCAAGGTCAGCGAGGCCAGGCGGCCGTTCTCCGCGTTCATTTTTACCGCCCGCTCGCTCATGATCTCCACGTTTTCGCCGAACCGGGAGGGATCCTTGTACAGCGGGAAATAGTACACCTTGGCCGCAAGGCCGGACAGGAACTCCACCTCATGCTCGAACCGCTTGGCGGTGCAGATCACGGCGATGGTCTTGTTCTTATACAGGAATCCGTCGCAGGTGGCGCAGTAGCTGACGCCCTTGCCCACCAGCTCCCCCTCGCCCGGGAGGGTGCCCACGTTGGCAACGCCGGTGGCAAAAATGATGGTATAGGTCTCGTAGAATTCGCTGCCGGCGGTGAGGGCATAGTGGTCGCCGAACTTCATGATGGAGGTGACCATCCGGTCCTCGATGGCAATATCCAGTTCCTCACACTGGCGGCGGAAAACGTCGTTCATCTCCTGTCCGGTGACCATGGGGAGGCCGGGATAGTTGGCAATCCGCTCGGCCTTGCCCACCTTGTCGCTGAAGGTCTTGCTGCCGATCCAGATGAACTTCTTGTCGTTTGCTCTGAGGGTTAGGGCTGCGGAGACACCGGCGGGGCCGGTGCCGATAATGGCGGTATCGTAGATCATGGGTATTCTCCTTTTCAACACTTGTCAAAGCAGATCGGCACGCCGTGGCGGTTCCCGCCCCGCGCGGTCCGGTCTTGGTTTCTGATAGTTTTGCTCAATTTTATACATTTTGAATCAGGAAATCAACAAAAAAAGCGAAAACAAAACCCCAAGCAGGTACAAAAAACCCTGTAGTCATTGCGACTACAGGGTTTCGTCTGGAGGTGACACCCGGATTTGAACCGGGGAATGAGGGTTTTGCAGACCCTTGCCTTACCACTTGGCTATGTCACCATATTTCATTGTTCTGCCCAAAGGCTCGATGGGTATTATAATATAGCCCTCCGGCTTTGTCAAGGGGCGATTTTGGCGATTATGGAGACGTTTGTCTGGATATCCGGTACTCGCAGGCACAACCAGCATGTACCGCAAGGCGCTCATCTTCTATCTGTTCCAAAAACAAAGGACACCCGGTAAGGTGTCCTTTGTTTTTGGAGCGGGCGACGAGGCTCGAACTCGCTACCTCGACCTTGGCAAGGTCGCGCTCTACCAGATGAGCTACGCCCGCAAATGGTGCCTCCGGTCGGAGTCGAACCAACGACACGCGGATTTTCAGTCCGCTGCTCTACCAACTGAGCTACAGAGGCATATGGCGACCAAGATGGGGCTCGAACCCACGACCTCCAGCGTGACAGGCTGGCGTTCTAACCAACTGAACTACTTGGCCATATGTTTGGTGGGAACAACTGGACTCGAACCAGTGACCCCCTGCTTGTAAGGCAGGTGCTCTAACCAGCTGAGCTATGCTCCCGTCCCTTGCCGCCTCGAGAACGGCAAGGGTTATTATACTAAACCGGGCAGGCTCTGTCAATAAAAAGTTTTGAAAAATTTCAATTTTTTGAACCGTCGCCGCGCAGCCCGGCAATCAGCGCCTCCAGTTCGGCGGCGGAAAATTCATATACCGCGTCGCAGAACTGGCAGGTCATCTGGCAGCCGCCCTGTTCCCTCAGGATCCCCTCCAGCTCTTCCGCCCCCAGGGAGATCAGCGCACGCTCCACCCGTTCGCGGGAGCAGTAGCAGCGGTATTCCACCGGCTCGGTATCCAGAATGTGCAGCTCAAAATCGGACATGACCGTGCGCAGCAGGTGCTCCGGATCATCGTCCTTTTCCAGGATAGACGATACGGCCCCGGCGGCCATGATGCCGCCCTCCACCTTCACAATGGTATCCTCCGTGGCGCCGGGCATCAGCTGGATGAGATAGCCGCCGGCGGAACGGACACTCTGATCCCGATCCACCAGTACGCCCAGAGCGCAGGCAGTGGGGATCTGCTCCGACTCCACGAAGTAGCCGGCGATATCCTCGGCAATCTCGCCGCCCAGCAGATCCACGGTGCCCACATAGGGATCCCGCATATTCAGATCCTTGATGACCGTCAGCGTCCCCTCGTGACCCACGGCGCCGCCAACGTCCAGCTTGCCGTCCGGCCGCAGGGGCAGGTCCGTCTCCGGATTCGTCACATAGCCCCGCACGTTGCCCAGGCTGTCCGACACGGCCAGCACCGTGCCCAGAGGACCGTTGCCCTTGAACTGCAGCGTCAGGCTGGCGCCCTGCCCCTTCAGGGCGTTGCCCATGAGGCTTGCGCCGGACAGCGCACGTCCCAGCGCAGCGGTGGCGGTGGGCGTTGTATGGTGGATCTGCCGGGCACGCTCCACCAGATCGCGGCTGCAAATCGCTGCAGCCTGTACCAATCCGTCGGTGGAAATGGCTCTGACAATGCGGTCACTCATCTTTGTAAAACTCCTCTTGTTCTTCTTATTTGCCGCAGGCGCGGCCCAGGCGGAAATCAAACCAGATCGCCATCAGCAGGGCAACTCCGGCCAGCGCATGGCTGGCAGTGGGATCCAGATGGGCCAGAACCACAATCAGCCCGCCAATTACCGCTGCTATGCACAGTGCGGCCAGCACCGCCAGCGGGATCTTGGTTCCCCTGCTCCAGGGCTGCCTGTCCTCTTTCATTTTCTCCGTGTGCCATATCAGCGCGCAGTGGGCGGCAACCACCAGCAGCAGGATCATGATATAAAAAAACGTACGATACACGCCTCTGCCTCCCTCATAGCCGCACACAGGAGAAATAGATCCGCTGCTCCTCCTCTGCCGGGCGGCGCAGCTTCCCATCGCCGTAGACCCGGATCTTTCCAAACCCCGCCTCCTGCAGCCAGGCCGTCAGCTCCTCCACCGTGTGGTACCGCTCCCGGTGGATCTCCAGACTTCTGTCCCAGGTCCCGTCGGTCCGGCGGCGGAACAGATCCATGTAATAGGTGCAGATCCTGCGGCTGTACTCCGTCCGCCAGACGCAGTAGGCGTCCTCCGTCTCGTCCAGAAAGACCTGCCCGTCCAGGGTGCGGAATTTCTCCAGAGTGTTTACGTCGAACACCAGCAGTCCGCCGGGAGCGATGAACAGGCGCAGCCGCTGAAACGTCCGCTTCACATCGGCGGGACGGGTCAGGTAATTCAGGCTGTCCAGGCAGCAGATTGCCGCGTCCACCGTGCCGTAGAGATCCAGCCGCGGCATGGTTTGGTGCAAAAAGATGGGAGGCTCCGCCTCTACGCTGCCGTACTTCTCCATAGCCTTGGCCAGCATTTCCTCGTTGCCGTCCACGCCGATCATCTCATAGCCCCGTCCGGCCAGCAGCCATGTCATGGTGCCGGTCCCGCAGGCGAGATCCAGCACCGTATGGACCGGCATGGCGGCACGGCGGAACAGCTTTTCCAGATAGTCCGCCCGCTTCTCGTAGGCCACGTCCTCTGTCAGCTCATCGTAGCAGGCAGCCAGCTGATCGTAGCAGCCCATTATTCCTCTGTCTCCTTCAGCCTGTCCAGCACTTCCTCATAACCGCCGGTGCCGCCCAGCAGGCTGCGGTTGACGCGGCTGATGGTGGCGCTGGATGCGCCGGTCTTGTCCAGAATATCCGTATAGATCATGCCCTCGCTGAGGAGCTTGGCCACCTCAAAGCGCTGCTCCATGGAGCGCAGCTCCGAGATGGTGCACAGATCCTGGAAGAAGCGGTAGCACTCCTCCTCTGTCTTCAGCGTCATGATCGCCCGATACAACAGGTCGCTCTTTTCCTTGCGCGCGATCTTTGATTTTGCCAATCTGGCCATGCTAAACCCTCCCTCTACGTTTAAATATGTGGTTATATTAACATATTAGTGAGCGAAAGTAAACACCCAGACGGATTATTTTCACGTTTTTGCACGCTATTTCATAGATTGGGGCAGAGAATATGCGCAGAGAGGTGTTTTTTTTGCAGGGACAGTTGTTGTTTACCGATGAGTGCCGCTCGTTTCCGCCGGACGATCTGCCGCTGCTGACTGCCCGGCTCCGCCTGCCGCAATGGGAGGGAACGGGCGGCCGTCCCTTCAACCGCTATTACGCGGCGTACGGGCGGGCGTTTTTCTCCTACTGCCAAAGCGTACTGCTGCCCCAGGCGCAGGAAGCGCTGGCGGCGGCACGCGAGAACGGCGGCGCTCTGCCGGAGTGGCAGATCGGCCTTGACACTGTGGTTACACTGCATACGGACGGTCTGCTCAGCCTCTACACCGACACCGTGGAGCGCTGCAGCGCTCGGCGCATGGTACTGCGCCGCAGCGAGACCTGGGACCTGACGGACGCATCCCTGGTGCCGCTGAGCCGGTTCTTTCCGGAGGGAAGGCGATGGCGCCGTCATTTGCTGTCCGCCGCAGCGGCGCAGATCCGTCTGCAGCAGCAACAGGGCGTTGCGCTTTACCACCCCGATTGGCAGAGGCGTCTGCGTACCGCCTTCAACAGCGACCGGTTCTATTTAACGGAGCAGGGACTCTTCCTGTTCTATCAGATGTACGCCATTGCCCCGGCGGCAGAGGGGATCCCTGCCTTTTTTCTGCCCTGGAACGAAGATGGCGGCCCCGTGCTGCCGGAATAGAAAGCGGACCTCCCGCCAATGAGCGGGAGGTCCTTCCTTGTTTACCGTCTTTTACGCCAGGATATCTTTCAGATCCTTCAGCCCCACTGCCTTGCTGACAACCACCACGCGGTCGCCCTCCCGGATGGAGGTCATGCCGCCGGGGATGATGATGTCGTCGCCCCGGGCGATAGCTGCCACCAGAATGCCCTGCTTGAGCTTGGAACTCAATTCCATCAGCGGCTTGTTCAGTACAGCCGCGCTGGAAGCGGTGGCTGTAAACTCCAGTGCCTCCACGGTGCCGTCAAGCATCTTATAGAGGCTCTCCACGGCGCTGCCCTCACCGTTCGCCATGGCTCGGACATACCGGGTGATCTGATTGGCGGTGATGTCCTTGGGGGAGATGATGCTGTCGATCCCCGTATCCCGCACCAGCCCGATGTAGTTGGGCCGGTTCATTTTGGCGACCACCTTGGGCACGCCCATGCGCTGGGCGTTCATGGCCATCAGCAGGTTCTCCTCATCCCGGTCGGTCAGGGAGATGAAGGCGTCGGCGTCAAAGATGTTTTCGCTCTGCAGCAGGTCGCTGTCCGTGCCGTCCCCCTCGATGATCATGGCATGGGGCAGCTGCGCCGCAAGGCGCAGGCATTTTTCATGGCTCAGTTCCATCAAGCGCACCCGGGTCTTTGTGCGGGCCAGCTCCCAGGCCAGATATACCGCCGTGCGGCTGCCGCCCAGTATGGACACCGTCCTGATACGCTGCTGGGTCCGGCCCATATCCAGCAGGATCTTCTGCATCTCCGGCTTGGTGCCGATCATATAGAGCTTGTCCCCCTCCGACGGGGTGAAGCTGCCGTTGGGGATCAGCAGCTCGCCGCGGTGCTCGGCGGCGCAGACCAGCACGTTGGCCAGGCGGGGGATCCCGAGGCTGCCGAGGGTCTTTCCCACCAGCTTGTCGCCGCCCGTCAGCTGGATGCCGATCATGTCGATACGGCCCCGGGCAAAGGGCTCCACGGAAAACGCCGTTGGGAAGCTGAGGATCCGGGCGATCTCCCGGGCCGCGCTCAGATCCGGATTGATGACCATGTCCAGACCGATCTCCCGCTTCAGCGTTTCCGCATCGCGGTGGTATTCGGGATTGCGGACACGGGCAATGGTATGGCGGGCGCCCAGCTTTTTGGCGATCAAGGCACAAACCAGATTGGTCTCGTCTTTATCCGTCACGGCGATCACCAGGTCGGCGTTGCGTGCTCCCGCCTCGATCAGCACGCTGATGCTGGCGCCGTTGCCCTCCACGCACATGATGTCCAGGGTGTTGTCCGCTCTGTGGAGAGCAGCGGCGGCGGAGTCCACCATGACGATATCGTGGTTTTCACGCGCCATCTCACGGGCGATGGCGTAGCCCACCTTTCCGTTACCGACTATTACGATCCTCATGCTGCTATTCCTCCTCTTTCCCGGTCTCCGCCGGGCTGTTGCTCCGGCCCCACACCTCCAGCAAAGCGCCGTTGAGCTCCGCGCCCATGATCAGCACGGAGCCGCTCCAATAGAGCCATAACAGCACCACCACAATTGTGGCGATAGAGCCATATAGTTCCGCATAATGGGCAAAATGCTCCACATAATAGGAAAAGGCCATACTCACCAGCAGCCATGCCACCAGGGAACTGACAACACCGGGCAGTACGCGGCGCACCGGCATGCGCTCCCCCACGGCCAGCATGTAGAGCGCCCCCAGCATGGTCGCCATGACAAGCGCCATCAAAACAAAGCGCAGGTAACTCCATGCGGTGATAAAGCCATCCGGGATCTCCACCCGTTCGGATACAAAGTGGAGCGCACGTCCGCCCACCATGGACAGCAGCGTCGTCAGCGCAATGGTGACAATCAGCAGCACGGCAAAAATCAGCGTGCGCAGGGTGCTGCCCCAGATGCTCTGGGGCGTTCCATAGCCCAGCGCCTTGCGTACGGAGTGCATCAGGCAGCTGGTGGCCCGCATGGGAAACCAGATGGAAAAGACCAGGCTGAACCAGAGCAGCTGGCTGCTGGTATTCTCGGAGATGTATGTCAGATAGTTCTCCACAATGCCCGCCACAGCCGGCGGCGCCACATTGGACAGGAACTCCGTGATCCCCTCCACATCCAGCGCCAGAGCGCCCAGCAGTACGCTGATAAAAATCAGCAGGGGGAAAATGGCGAACAGCAGGTAGTATGTCAGCGCCGCGCTGTCCCGCGCCACATCGTGGGCGTAATAGCGCGTCACGACCTGCCCGATCAGGCGGACCAATTTGCTCCGGCTGCGTCCCTTTTTTTCGCTCATCTGACTCTCCCCCTTTCCGTTCGCACCTTCCCGGGGTCATTCTGCGGATTGTATTTCAAAAATAATTTTAACACAGCGGAGAGCAAAAGAAAAGTCATTTTATCGCGACGCGCCTTATCCCCTGTCTCACGTAATAATTTTTCCATTTTTTTGATTTAATGTGTTGTAATATTTGGAAATATATGTTATCATGCTTATGATCGAGAATTATACATCGCCTATTTCCAGTATCTGTAAAAGAGGGTTAAACTATGGATAAACTCACTGAAATCGTCCGTTCAGAGATTTCCCGGCAGTACAAAAGCGTCCGCCAGTTTGCTTTTGCGGTGAATGTTCCTCTGTCCACTATCAACAGCGCGCTGCACAACGGGATCGGCGGATCGTCCTATGACACCGTAGTGCACATCTGCAAAACGCTGGGAATCCAAGCCGTCTCCGAGGAGAGCAGCCATTATCTCACGGAAGACGCCTTGCGGCTGGTAGAGCAGTATTCCAATCTGGATAATTACGGCCGCCACACCGTTAACTCCGTTATGCAGGTAGAGTATGAGCGCTGCATGGATAATCCCCGCGCCCGCGCAAAACGCGGCGCAGCGGAGAATGGCCCTGCCCCCGAAGGGGAGCAGGTGTAATTGCCTGCAGCCGTATGACCGCGTCCCTGAGCGCCGCCCTTGACGGGCGGCGCTTTTTGTTCCCCATGCCCTCTGTTTTGGGGCCGCAGCGCGTGCAGCTGCCGAACACCGGCTGTTTCCGGTCGGCGCTGGTGGGTATGTGATACAGAAGTACTTCAACCGGACATAATTGACTTTCCATTTACCCTCTATTATTATGTGATTAAACAAATGGGCACGGATGTGCGTGAGAATACGTTTTTCATGCGAAATCTTTTGTATGAAACGATTACATCCTAATCGATGAGCGAGGGGCAAAGTGGCTATGGAATACTACTATCAAAAATTGTCAAGTGGTGGTAAAAGCTTTTATCGGCGGCTGCTCTCTGCGATCGCTGAAAGGAAATCCCATGTCTCCGGTTCCCCTCTGCTGACGAAAGACGCATTTGCGGCAACCGTTCAGGCGGTCAACTATGATCACCCGGAACTCTTCTATGTGAACTTCCAAAAGCAAAGCTATCTGCACGACTATCGAGGCTATACCCTGCAGCTGGAATATCTGTATCCGCCTGCCGCTGCGGAGGCGTTAAAGCAGCAGATTGACGCCCGGGCCGATGCGATTATCAAAGCCATCGGTGTAGACAGGATGAGACCCAGCTACATCCAGTATCAGATTTTGCATGATCAGCTGCTGCACGCGGTAAGATACGATTCCTCAGCGCCCTCCAATTCCAGGGCAAATTTGGAAGCACATACCATAGCGGGGGTATTCCTCTCTCACGCAGCCGTCTGCGAGGGAATTGCCAAAGCGTTCAAATACCTGTGCGACAAGGCCAATCTGTTCTGCATGCTGGTATCGGGCTCGTCCGCAGATTCACAGACCGGACAGATCGTCAGTCACGCCTGGAACATTGTAAAATTGAATGACGGCTTTGCCCACATGGACGTGACCTGGGATATCAACGTCAGCACACATAGTCATTTCGATCGGTATGATTATTTTTGTATCAGCGACGAAGACACAAAGCTTGACCACACCTACTCAGACACACCTCCATGCATCAGCTCTTCCCACAGCTATTTTGTAAGTAAAAAGGCAATGATCAGCAGCCTTTCTGGCCTGGAGCCTTTTCTTTCCGCCAAGATGGCCGCACAGGAAGAAGTGATTTACTTCAAGCTGAAGAGAAACAGCAGTCTGACGAGAGCGGATGCTCTGCAGATAGCGGAATTGGTGGAAAAGGCCGCGAACAAGTACTGCACAAACGGTTACACTTATTCCGCCAGTTTTAACGAGAAACAGAATATATTCTTTTTCCGGTTCACATACCGGTATCCCCGTTATTAAGCGGGAAAAGCGCGTGCAGGCCGTGAAAGGCCGGCTTCGGGAAAACGCACTCGCGCACAGCATCCAGTTCCGGATCCCTCCGTGAGAGTGCAGCCGCCTCACGGCCAAGGCACCGGATCCTGACACGCAACACAAGACCCCGGGGGAGAATTTCCCCCGGGGTCTTGTGCCAGACAGGCAGTTCATGTGCCGGGCCGCTTATACCTTGATCCGCGCCACCTTGCCCCAGGGTGGCTGCACCTCCTCGTTGTTCAGCAGCCACAGGACCGGAATTCCCCGGGCAAGCGGTTCCTGCGGGAAGGGCGCGTAGCCGTCCGTCAGGATGATGATGCTGGCGGGCGGCTTTTCCGCCATGTGTCCGGCAACATACTCAAAAATGATCTGAAAGTCCGTGCCGCCGCCTCCGGCGGGATGAATGACCCGGAACTCCTCCTCACTCTCGAAGGGTCTCGGTTCGATGATCGCCGCATCGAAAAAGCCAAGCCAGCCCCGCAGCTTGCCGTTGAACTGGTCGATGGCGCCTTTGATCTCGGAGTAGGCGGCGGCGATCATATCGTCTGACATGGAGGCGGAGGTGTCAATCATAAAGAGAATGTCCTCCACCAGATCCTCCTTATCGCTGAAATCCGGCAGAAAGAACGGGCCTTCAAAGCGCCGGTCGGGTGGCGTGAAGGAGTAGTCCACCACCTCCTCCTGCACAAAGTCATTGAGGATGGCGCGCCAGTCCGTCTGTGGCTTGCGCAGCTCCGCCAGCAGCCGCCGGGCAAAGGCGGGCAGCAGCCCGCGGCAGTTGGATGGATCGCGGATGGAGATGGCCTCACAGGCGTCCTCGAACCGCTTGACCCAGACGTCCCGGAGGGTGCTGTCCTCCTCATACATGCCCCAGCGGGAGTGGTCGTCCCACCGCCAGCCGGGGGCGTTTCTCCCCTGTCCCATCTCCTGTCCGGCGCGTCCCTTGGCTGCGACGCCGGAAGCTTTTTCTTTTTGCTTTTTCGAGGGCGGGAGCATTTGGTAGACCTGCTCGGCGGTGTACTCGTAACCCTCCTTTCCGTCGGGTGCCAGGTGCATCGCCTCTCCATACGCCCGCAGCCGGATCGCCCGGGGATCCATGCCGCACTCCAGAAGGATATTGGAGTTGACCACGATATCGCAGGCGATATTGAATCGCTCGTGATCCAGATCGCTGCCCCGGAGGCAGTGCTGCAGCACCACATGCATGATCTCGTGCATCATCACAAAGTCCAGCTCCCGGTCATTGAGGCTGTCCAGAAACGCTGTTCCAAAGATGATGCGGACCCCATCGGTGCAGGCGGTCTCCTGCTGTTCGTCCACCCCGTACGCCATATGCATCAGCAGCAGGCCGAAAAACCCGTGGCTGCAGAGCAGGCGCATCCGGGAGAGCAGCAGGCGGCGGATATACTCGCGAACCTTTTCCTCAGACAGCGCCATTGAGCAGTTTCCCCCTTGTTCTCAGCCACCGAGCAAACTCCGGCACGGCCATCAGCTTGTTTTTGTAGTCCGGCTCCAGATACATATAGTCCTTCATCACCACCACGGAGAAGTCCGGCGGCAGGCGGTCGGCATAGCGGATGGAATTGGCGATACGGGCCATGTCCGTCCGATGATCCCGGGCATAGGCGGTCATGGCGGCGGTAAGGGCATAGAGGGCATCGGTATTGGAGGGCGGGGACGGCATTTTGCCGTCAAAGATATCACGGATCTCCGGCAGTTGGCCGTAGACCCGCGCCCAGGTGCGGAACTCCACCGCCACGCCCGTGCCCACCAGTCCCGCGATAAGCGGATACATGGCGTCCACGTCGCTTTTCACGTGGTTGAGCAGATTGCTGACCATCTCCCAGGAGCGGGGCGTGGCAAAGGCCAGGTCATCCGAGGCGGCATCGAAGCCCATGAGGTAGTTCTGGCGGAAGGAGAGAAAGCCCACCACCTTGTCGTTGACGCCGCTTTTTACCGCCCACGCCCGCCAGGATGCGAAGCTGCCCTCCACCTCGATGTGGAGGAGGCGGTTGGCCAGTGCCTTGGGCATTTTGAATGCTACGGACTTGTCGGTGGTGCGGTTGCCGGCGGCGATGACGAGGCAGTTCTCCGGCAGAGCGTGCTCACCCACCACACGGTCCAGGGTGATCTGATAGGCCGCCGCCTGCACCGACTGGGGCGCGGCGGAGATCTCGTCCAGAAAGAGGATGTTTACCACGTCGTCACTCTCGTCCATCTGGAAGATCCGGGGCTTGAGCCAGATAGCCAGCGTCTTGTCGGCGTTGGCGGTGGGGATGCCTCGCAGATCAATGGGGTTAAACAGCAGCAGCCGCACGTCGGTGACGGCGGTGCGCTTTCCCGTGGACTGCCTGAGCGCCTGTGCCAGCTGGCGTACCGCCTGGCTTTTGCCCACGCCCGGCGGGCCCCACAGCATCACCGAGGGCACCGTGCGCAGAGGCACGCCCCTCCGGATCACGGCGGTATAAGTCTCCGCCAGTGTGTCGATCAGCTTCCCCACCGGCATGGAGGGGATATTGGATAGTTTCATCTCTTTCATCGCGTGTTCACTCCCAACTTCTCATCCAGTGTTTTGACCAGCTCCCGGAATGTCTCGATCTGCTCGCTGTAGCTCTCCTTTTTCGCCAGCTCGGCGTGAATGGCGGCCTCCCGGGACTTCATTCTCTCAAGGCTCTCCCACAGTTCCTCTGCGCGGCGGGGCAGGGTTTCCAGCAGATTGTCAATGCGCGTCAGGTTACCCCGTTCGGTATCGCCCAGCTCCAGGTAGTATTTCCCGGCCCGCTGCACCCAGACGAAGGGCTTCTCCGCCAGCATATTGGCGGGGAGCACGATCTGAAAACCTCGGTAGGTCAGCAGGAGGCGCTCGGTGTTTTTCAGCACGTTTTCCGACACGGCGGTGTTGATCCGCTGCCGCAGGGTCCTGCGCTCCTCCGCCTCCCACGCCTTCTCCGCCGCCGTCACGGGAACGGGGACCAGGCAGCGCACTTTTTCATAATCGTCCCGGTCCTCCCGGCAGCGGCGGATCAGATCCCGCTGGTGCTCCATGCGCGCAGGCAGCTCCAGCAGCTCCTTCTCCATCTGCAGCCGGCTCTCCAGCAGCTTGCGCTGCAGCGTCAGATACCGGCTCAACTCGTTGGCGGCCTCCACCCGCTCCTTCACCAGCGGATCGCCCACCGCCAACGCCTTCACTTCGGCATAGTCCAGCACTGTGTCCTCGATGTCTGCGCCGCTGCGCTCTGTCAGCGAACCGGAGAGGAGACCCGTAATGAACCGCTGCTTCGTCTCCAGCAGCTGCCAGGAATAGGCGTCAAAGCTGCCCTCGGTGACGTAGCGGAAGATCTGCACCTTGGGGTTCTGGTTGCCCTGACGGAGGATGCGTCCCTCCCGCTGGGTCATGTCCGCGGGACGCCACGGCACGTCCAGATGGTGCAGCGCAATCAGCCTGTCCTGCACGTTGACGCCCAGTCCCAGCTTAAAGGTGGAGCCGATGAGGACACGGATCTCTCCCTGCCGCACTCGCTCAAACAGCTTTGACCGCGCTGATTCCGTCTCTGCGTCATGGATGAAGGCAATTTTCACCGGTGGGATCCCCATTCCCACCAACAGATTCCGGAGGTCGTCGTACATATTGAACCCGGCCTTGGGGATGGAGGAATCGCAGAACACCAGCTGGGTGCCGCAGGACTTCATCGTACGGCGATAGATGTCACACACGTTTTGAGCGCAGCGTACCACCTTGGATTGGCAGGTAAAAGCGGCGTTGGGATCCACCAGCCGGAGATCCAGCGCAGCCCTGCGCCCGTCCGTCGTAATTTTCAGCATGTTGTCTTCCTTGCGGCTGACGCGGCCCCGGCGCACGGCGTCGGCACGCCGCGAGATGCTCTGGAGGTAGTCCTCAAAAGCCGCGGTTTTCCCCACCAGCGCATCGGAATAGCCGTCAAGAACCGGAATGCCGGCGCTGGAATCCGTCTGATGGAAATCTGCCACGGAGGAGAGAAGCGCCGTCAGCTCCGGCAGATTGTGGAACCGGGCAAAGCGGGTGGCAAGGCGGTAGGAGGAGGTGTCCACGTCGATCTCAAACTCTGTGACGCGCTCGGCAAACATGCCCACCCAGCTGTCAAAGTTCTGGAGATCCACCAGCGCCAGCTCGCCGCTCTGAAGATACTGCTGGATCACAAAGGCGTCGGTGATGGAGTTTGTGATGGGGGTCCCGGTGGCCATCACCACGCCGCCCCCGCCGTTCTGCTTCTGGATCATGCGCACCTTGTCCAGCATATCCTGACACTTTTTGGAGCCTCTGGCGCTGATCCCCAGAACGTTGCTGAGCTTGGTGTCCAGCGGCACGTTTTTATAGTTGTGTGCCTCGTCCACAAAGAGCCGGGTGACGCCCAGCTCATCAAAAAACACGCCTTCATCGAGGCTTGTCACAGCCACCGCCAGCTGGGACAGAGCCTTGGAGATATCCTCCCGCTTTTTATCCAGACGGGAGGTCGCCTTGTTGGCATCTGCGGCAAGCCGCACGATCGCTTCTTTCTTCTCCTCCAGATCCTCCATGTAGTATTCCTTGGAGAGGGGGATCTGCTCGAAGCAGCTGTAGGCCATGATGACGCCGTCATAGTCATTGTCGCGGATGTTCTCCAGCACCCTTCCCCGCTTTTTCGGCGTGAAGGTTTTCGGCTCCACGCACAGGAGTTTTGCCTGGGGATACATGGTCAAAAAGATATTTTTCCACTGCCCCACGATGTTGTTGGGCACCACGTACAGGTTCTTTTTCGAGAGCCCCATCCGCCGCAGCTCCATGCCGGCGGCGATCATCACGTAGGTCTTGCCGCTGCCCACGTCATGGGCCAGCAGGGTGTTGGGGGAAAACAGGATGCGGGCCACGGCGTCCTTCTGGTAGGGGTACAGGGACACATCCGGCGACATGGTGGGGAACACGAGAAACGACCCGTCGAAGATCCGGCGGCGGACGCAGCTAAAGTTGTTCTCAAAGATGTTCTCCAACCGTTCCTTTCGCTGCGGATCCAGCCAGACCCAGCGCCGGAACTCATCCACCAGCTTTTTCTGCTTCTCCAGAGCCAGCACGGTCTCCGGCTGGTTCAGCACCCGCTTTTTGCCGGAGGCGTTGGTGGGGCAGCTGACCCCGTCGGTAACGGAGACGGTCCTCATATTCAACGTCTTTTCCAGAATATACAGGGCCTCCAGGCGCTTTGTGCCGTATGTCCGGGTGGTGGCCACATTGTGGTTGTACCGGCTCTTCAAGGGGATCTCCCAGGTGCCGGTGATCTCATCGTGTTTGACCCTTGCCTTCTCCTGATTGAAAAAGCGGGAGGGCAGCTGGCCGAAAAGGTGTTCCATGAAATCATCGATCACGTCGGCGGGTACCCAGGGGGAGCCCAGCGTCACATAGATGTCCTTTGTGGCAACCGTGGGCGGCAGCACCTTTTCAATGGCGCGGACGTTATTGGCAAAACAGCCGCTGTACTGCCTGTCCGCCTCCCGGGCCAGCCGCCACTTTCGCATGAGATTGCCGGAGAGGTATTCCTCCGCCGTCTCCCAGCCCTTGTAAAAGCACTCCTCCCAGGTGTCCGGATTCTGATAGATGGAGCCCTGCAGCGTGGAGATCACCGTCTTGTAATCCGCGCCGGTAACGGCGGCGATGTACTCGATGTCCACCCGTCCCAGATTGGAAAGGGACAGGATCAGGCCGTCGGAGATGCTGTCGGTATGAACGCCCTGGGTGGCCGTATCGGATGGAAAGACGTTCTCCCAGTCCATGGGGAGATCCATGCTGGTGATCTCCTCCACGTGGTCAGTCCGGCGCCCCACCTCCTGCCAGGCCGTTTCCTCCGCCTCCAGCTGCTCTTTACGGCGCGCCTCCTCTTTCTCCCGCCTTGCCATCTTGTCCTTTGCTTTCTGCAGCTTTTCGATGACCTCCGAGATCTTCCCGGCGGTCATGGCGCCGGCGGCGCGGAGATCCTCCAGAAAACTGTCAAACAGGGAAAGCTGAATCATCTGATCCAACTTCGGCTGCTTTGTTCTGTTTCCGCCCATGATCCTCTCCACCTCACTTTCATGATCTGCCGCCCAAGGCGGCATTCGTCTAACAATTTGGATTTCCAACAGTGTGTCAGTACGCGTGAGGAGTACGCGTGAGCGATCATATACAATGTTCAGTCCAAAAAAACGGATTGTTCTCGCAAAAAGCTTTATTGACCACATACAAGCATACGGCAAGGCGTGGGACATTTTTGCCCCGTGCCTTGCCGTACAGTGTAAGCAAAATAATGGGACGAAATGGAACAAACGCCGACTAAAAACATAATCCGACGATTATTACCGTCTATCGCAGTTGGCACGCAGAGCATGGAGGCGATAGCCGTGCAGAGAAAAAGAGGAGAATGACACCTATGAACAACCCCATTCCCACGGGACTTGGTCCGCTGGACAAAGCGCCGGGCGGCGGGCTGCAGCCCGGCACGCTGTACCGTGATCCGGGCCAGCGCGAGGATCCATACCCCTCAATGGATGATTACCTGCTTGCTCTTCCCGTTGACACGGCAGACGTCGTGCTGCTGCCCTGCCGGGAGGCGTATTATGACAGTCCATTTGACCCGGACGCGCCGGACCGGGCGAAGATCATCGTTGCAGATCGGAGCGGTGAGATAATTGTGCCGTGCCGCTGGGATAAGCAGCTGGTGCGTTTTGAGGAAAGGCTCTGCACTCTGACAGACGGGGAACGGAAGCAGCCGCCGGTTTAGGTGAGATGGGACAATTTTGTCCCATCTCACGTTGTATTATTGGGACAAACATGATAAACTGACAGCAGGTGATAGAAAATGACAAAGCCACCCAAGAAAGTGCTGCCCATGCTGATCCTGGACATCCTGCGCCGCTACACCGACGCGGATCACCGGCTCAGCCAGCGGGACATCGCGAATATTTTGAAAACCGAATACGACATGACGGCGGACCGCAAGGCTATCCGGCGCAATATCTCCCATCTGCTGGAAATGGGCGTGGAGCTGGAGTACAGCGAGGCGGTGCGCATGGCGCCGGACCCCAAGACCGGGGAGATGGTGGAGACGAAGCTGCTGTCCGACTTCTATCTGGTGCGGGATTTCACTGAGGCAGAGCTGCGGCTGCTGATCGACTCCCTGCTCTTCTCCCGCCACCTGCCCTACAGCCAGTGCAAGGAGCTGGTGGAAAAGCTGGAGGGCCTGTCCAGCCGGTATTTCCACGCCCACGTCAGCCATATCCACACCGTGCCGGACACCCTGCCCCAGAACCCGGAGCTGTTCTACACCATCGAGGTGCTGGACGAGGCCATTAGCGCGGGACGGAAGGTGACTTTCTCCTATCTGGAGTACGGCACGGACAAGCAGCGCCACAAGCGGTGCAGGCCGGACGGCACGGCGCGGCAGTACGTGGTGAGTCCCTATCAGATGGCGGCCAAGGAGGGCAAGTATTACCTTATCTGCAACTACGACAAGTACGACGATATCTCCAACTACCGGGTGGATCGCATTGCAGACATCAAGATGCTGGACGAGCCGGTGAAGCCCTTTGAGACGCTGCGGGGCGCGGAAAACGGCCAGTTGGATCTGGCAAAGTATATGGCCGAGCATATTTATATGTACGCCAGCGATACAGCACGGGTCACCTTCCGGGTGGTGAAGACTATGGTCAGCGACGTGATTGACCTGTTCGGCATGGATGTGGCCTTCTCCGATGAGACGGATACCCACGTCACCGTCACGGCCCGGGTCAATGAGCTGGCCATGCGGCAGTTTGCCAAGAGCTATGCCCCGGACGTGGTGATTCTGGAACCCAAACGTCTGGCGGACGCTGTCCGACGGGACGCGGAGAGAACCGTAGATGCGTATCAACAAGTTTGAAGGAGGTTTGAAAAATGGATTGTCAGGAACGAGAATTGTTGAATTTCCTCGTATATGGCTATTTCGGCTATACCTATGATGAACTTGAGAACATGTATTCCGCCAACGCCGATGAAGTGATTCGCTGCTGTGCCGAGCGTGCGTATCTGGATTTCAATCGGACATTGACTTATCTCAAAAAGGACGGGCAGGAAATGTCCTCACACGAAAGAGAGAACGTGCGGTCGTTCCGCGAGAAGGTTTACGGCATAGAAAAGGGCGCAGGCAGCGGCAGCGATTGCGATGTGAAAATGATCGAACGCATTAAGGGGCTGCTGGCAACAGATAATCAAGAGACCTTTGACAAATTGCACCGGGAATTGTGTACCCAAATCCGCGATTACGCCAATCAATCCGACTTACTATTGCCGGATAAGTACACGGGATCGAAATTTCACTACGGGCAGGCCCAGAAATGGGTCAATATGACGCTGAAGTACATGATGCTCCTGGGGTTCTGGAAGGAGCTGCGCACGGATAGCAGCCCGTCTGTCCGGCAATTCCTCCACGTTCCCGTGGACAGCTATATCCTGAAGATTGCCGCATCGCGTCCGGGGACAAAAACGGCGGCGATCCGTGAATACTGGCTCAACGTGAACGCGCCGCGGAAGGACGGCGAGCCGGATAATGTGTACTCGGCGGATCACACGCTGCCTTGGAGCCGTTGGAATGCGGAGCATTATGAGAGCTTTCTTTCCTCTTTGGATAGCGGATTGAATCCTTGGTGCAAAAGCCACCCAAACGCGGCACGTATCGACTGGGAAGGTCCTGCCTGGATCGCTCAGGCAAAGCTGGAACGGGAGAGGAAGACGTAAATATGTCCCCGCCCGGCACTGATCCGTACATAGTGGGATCCGTGCCGTCATTTGGATCCCCCCTGTCATGTTCCCCATCCCCGGCGCATACGCTATGGAAAGCCGGAGGGTGCCGCCCTGCGGCAGATTGACAGGAAGGGACGGAAAGCTATGAGGAAAAAACGCTCTGTGAAGGTTCTGCTGCTGCGGCGGCAATATCTTCTCATACTGGCTGCGTTGATACTGGCGGGCGGCATATTTGGCGTCGTCAGCTGGCCCGCCGCCGTCAGCGCCACCGCCGCGCAGCGCCAGCTGCCCATCTACTCGGTGGATCGGGATCAAAAGATCTGCTCCATCTCCTTTGACGCCGCCTGGGGCAACGAGGACACTCAGGCCCTTATCGATATTCTGGGCCGATACAACGTCAAGGCCACCTTTTTTGTGGTGGGGGATTGGGCGGAGAAGTATCCTGAATCCGCCAAGGCTCTGGCCGACGCCGGGCATGAGGTCATGAGCCATTCCCTGCACCACGATCACTACAGCTCGCTGACCGCCGATCAGATCCTGGCGGACCTGGCGGCTGCCAACGAGAAGATCCGCGCTGCCACGGGCGCCACGCCCACACTGATCCGCTGCCCCTATGGGGAATATGATGACCACGTAATCTCTGCCATCCGCTCCTTCGGCATGGAGCCCATCCAGTGGGATGTGGATGTATACCATACAACCGAAACCCCTTGCGGCACAACGGATTGCGGTGATTAAGCCCGAATGCAAAAACAGGAGTTTTAAGTCCTAATCCATGTGCGCAAACGGATAAAATTCCACCTTATTTTTGTCTTCGTAGACGGAAGCAACCATGGCGTAAACCGTGTTTTATACAATGATTGTTTCAAATCGTTGTTTAATGCTCTGCACCAAATAAGGTGGAAAATTGAGCAGTTTGTGCGTCTTTACTATCTCCTCGCCTGTGCGAGTAATAGCTGCCAAACGAAATAAAATGCAAACCGGAAAAGTGACCTTTCCTCACACGGAACCTATTGTGATTCCTGGGGAGAAAAGGTCACTTTTTAATTGGTTTTCTTATTAATCTCGAGCTACAATTCCACAAGAAGAAAATTAATGGCTTTTGGAATTTTGGTGTGCCACAAGAAGGGGCCTCTCGGCGCTATATCTGTATGCTGGTACGATAGCTATACTCCAAGGGGACAACCCTTTTTTGTATCATTGAATCAGTCGTCCGAATCCAGGCCCCCGTACTTTCCATATGTTCTGCCGTCCAACAGCGTCCATTCTTTTCTACCATTTGCAGATCTTCCAAGAATTATACAAGCCGCTGCAGATGAACTGGTAAATGTATAGTCATGTGCAAAAATGCCATCAACGATAACGCCATCAGCAATTAAAGAATCTCTGAGATTGGCATAATTCTGTGGGTATCCGTCTGTCACATCTTTAGAAATCTTGCTGCCTGCGTAGACGATGAAGTTATCACTATCCAGCGGATAGCCGGTAGCGCTGCCTCCTCTGCCAGACAGTAGAAAGCTCTCTTTCCCTTTGCGTTCAGTGTCCTTTTCCAGATCCCAGTTTCTCGCAAAGATATCTAGCATATCTTCTTGACGACTTTTTACTATTGCCGGACTCCATGTGTCAATACTCAGCACTTGTGTCGTGAGTTGATAAGAGGATGTTCCGCTCTTGGTGGTGAAGTACTTCTCCTTCTTAGTTTTGAAGTCATAGTTCTGCGCTGCGCTATTTCTCTGTCTTGTGAGCGGAACGAGGTTGGCGATACGGTTAAGCCAATATTGACGTTCCTTGGCATCCGGCCACAAATCAAACCATGCACTCCCGGCACTCGGGTTCTGCGGAAGAACATGCTCGATAGTAAAGAGCTTGGTGTTATAGGTTGCTCCCCCGTCAGAAACAAAGGAGTCCAAGCGCTGGATGATATAGTTTCTTCTCGCTGCAGGCATAGTGTAGATTTCGCCATTTAGTGTTCTTAAGAACTCCTCCTTTTCCCATTCTGTCAACTCAATGTTTTGAATGGGATCTGTCAAGGAGCTATTCAGTCTTTCTTTCAATTCAGCCAGAACGAATTTGTATCTTGCCATTCTATGATTTACATCCTGAGCTGTTACCTGAAGATAAGAAGACAGACGTTCGAGCTTCCTGATAAACCAGAGCAGATAATCCGAATCATCCGGATGCAAGGTCATAAATAGAATAGCTGGAGGCATCCAATCGTAGTTGTTGGATTTATTCAGCCAATACAGATAACTGTTAATTTCCTCCGCATTTTTGGTCGAGGTATACGCACAATTTTTTAGCTTCATATAAGCTAAAGTATATGGTTCAAGGTAGTCGTCAATCAATGATTTGGGCGTAGTTTCAGACACCACAAAAGAGCGGAATTCATCGAGAAGGTTTTTCTTTGCCTTTTCCATTGTAAATATGGTACGCGTATGGGTAAACACCTCATTGAATCCATCTCTTCCAACCTGATTTTCTAATTCCTCCCACTTGTCTGTATAACTCCGTTGAAGATCGGTAGGTAGCTTCCCGATGGTTTCGGATTTGATGATATCCGTCGGCAGGAGGTTCAGTCCTCGGCTATTCATTACAGAGAAAACTCTGAATGCAGATGCCTGACTCGGAGTGGAAACCACAACAAGATAGCATCGGTTCAAAAGAAAACCGCTGAACTTTAGCAGCTCTGCTTCGTCACCGTGGAAAGTTTCTTTGAATTTTACAGATAAAGATTTGCAGTTTTCCTGAATGTGACGTTTTGCTTCCGTGTCAAGTGTCACAGGATCAATTTTAAACAAGTCGGAGAGATTCACATTTTGAATATATTTATTGAAGAATTCCTGATCCCATTCACGTAGAAACACTCGTGGGAGGCTGGCAATTCCGGCAAGTTCATCGCCTTCTTCTTGTAGTCTTTTCATACAAGACGCCTTCTTCTTCGGATCTGTAAGATTATCTGCAAGAACGGAAAATAGAATCGTCAACGTGGTCAATCTCTGCTGGCCGTCAATTACATCGGCTTTCCTGTCCGTGTTTTCTTTAATTAGGACAATGCTACCAAGGAAATAATTCTCGTCTTCATTTTCGGAAATAAAAAAGCCATACAAGTCATCAAAGAGAGTGTTTGTTTCTTCTGTTGTCCACGCATACGGTCTCTGATATGCGGGAATGTGGTATTCAAAATCCGAGCTGAATATCTTCAGTAGTTGATATTCATGGCCATTAATCTCACTCATTTCTTCATCCTCCTATTTCATAACCTTCTCCAGCAGCGTCTGATAACTATCCACCACATCATAAACCACATTGTCCCCGCTGATAGCTTTGAAGTGCTCCCGCGCACAGTGGATTTTTGACTCTTCAATCTGCCGAAGCTGCATCGAGGACATGGACCCCTTCGTCTCCGCGACGAAGTAAATGTGTTTTACCTTCCCCTCATAGAACGCGATTGCCCAGTCCGGGTTGTACTTTCCAACGGGCGTGGAAATATAGAACCCGTCCGGCAGCTTGACATATACGGCCACATCTGTGTTGGTGTCCAGTTCTGTCGCAAACTTCTGCTCATTGGCGGAGTCATACACAATGTGGTCATAAAGATGCTTGTTCGCCTTCATGGCATTGACGCCCAGCTTGCCCCTGATGGTGGGTTCTGTGAAGAGGTCAGTTTCGTAGCGCTCATCCAGCATGTTATAAGTGATATGCTGAATGATTGCGGTGGCTTTTTCATCGTTGATCAGTGCGGCTGCCTTGATGATAAAGTCCTCCGGATTCTCACGGAACTGGTCAAAGACGCCTTTGTCGATCCCACGCAGGATGGCTACGACATCTTTCCGGGTCAGCTTGGTTTCCTCCACCAGCTTGCCGATCAGATCGTATTTCACGCCCTTGTTGGCAGCAATGCGGCTCTGTGCGTCAGACGCGCGGGACTCCGTCTTCTTCATGGCTTCGCCGGACTGCAGGGCGTCTTTGGAATCGATCTTGTCCATGGTGCCGGTTTCCACTCTGAAAAAGATCTTTGTGACACGGAGCTTTGCGTTCAGAGCGTCAATTGCCTTTCGCACCAGTTCATCCGTATCGAAGTCCACCACATAGACAGACCTGGCATTGATTCTCGACCACAGCGCCTTGAACTCCGGCATGGCCAGCTTGTCCGGATCAACGGTAAGCTCAACATTGTTGCTCCGCGCGTTCTCCGGCTGCATAGCCTTGGCGTCATAGATCGAGTCAAGGATCTGGATGATAGAATCGGCATAGTCCGCTACACCGGAGAATACCTGCAGATCGTTGTTGTTCTTATCCGCGTAATACTGGTCTGTCAGGCTGTTTTCCTCGTCAACATATCCCCGGGTACGCAGATCGAACCAGATGTTCAGGGCCATCTGCTGCGTGATCACATCGGCATTTCCGTTCTGATCTGTAATGGTCTTGCCCGTAAACAGCTCCGGCGTAACAGCACGGGGCCGATTGGCAACGGCCTCGGCGATCTCACTCTGCAGCCCCTTGGCAAAGCTGTCATAGCTCTCACTGGCAATGACCGTCAGTACATTGATATTATGTACGTCGTTTCCCAGCACATTGGCGTCCATACGTTCGCCGTCCTGATTGACGCACAGGCGCAGGCCACGGCCCACCTCCTGGCGCTTGCGGACATCGCTGCTACTCTGCTTCAGTGTGCAAATCTGGAATACATTGGGGTTATCCCACCCCTCCCGCAATGCAGAGTGGGAGAAGATAAACCGGACAGGGGAGCGCTTCGGATCGCGATCCAGCAGCAGCTCCTTGTTTTTCATAATCAGATCGTAGGCGTCGATATCGTTGGACATCTTCGCCTTCTTATCATCTCCAGCCACGGTGTCCACTATATGCCCTTTTTTGTCGATGGAGAAATAACCCGCATGGGTGTCCTCCGGCTTAATGGCCTTGAGATAGCGGAGGTAATCATCCTCGCCAATTCCCAGCTGAAGGGTGGATACCACATCCTCATATTCCTGCTCGAACATGTCCGCAAAGATACCGTTGTAGGCCTGTCCTGCGGCGTCATAGCACTTGTAGTGGGCCACTTCATCAATGAAGAACAGGGACAGCACCTTGATACCCTTGTAAAACAGTTGGCGCTCCCGCTCGATGTGGGAGAGAATCGTCTCGCGAATCTGGAGCCGGCGCAGCTGCTCCTGGCTGACCTTGCCCACTACATCCCCGGCATAGATTTTCAGGCCATTCAGGAACTCGACGGAGTCATCCCGTCCGTCGATTGCCTTGACCACATAGCCCACCTTGTACTCATCCATGCCGTTGGAGTAATCAAACAGGTTGAAGCCGATTCCAACAGTCTTTGTGATCTTCCTTATCCCGGTGGCACCCCTGCAGTCAAACTGGATCGTGGCGGTGGGGTCCGCCTTGGACAGGTTGATGCTCTGGAGATACACGTACCCCTCCGTGCCCGTGCTGCCGGACTCGGTGATGCCCTTTACGGCAATTTTCTTCACCAGGCGCTTGTTGTAGGCCTCCATGGCGTCCAGACGATACACCATGTTGTAGATGCTGTCCGCCTTGTGGGTGGCCGAATAGCGCAGGGTGAGCATTGGGTTGAACTGCTTCAGGTTCTCTTTGGTCTGCTTGCCCTCCACGGATTGGGGCTCGTCAATGATCAGGATGGGGTTCGTCTTGGCGATGACGTCTATGGGGCGGCGGCTGCGGAACTCGTCCAGTCTCATGGTAATGCGCCGGGCGTCTTTTCCTTTGGCATTGAATGCCTGGGAGTTGATGATCATCACGTTGATGGCGCTGTCGGAGGCAAAGCGGTCGATCTCCGTCAACTGGGCGGAGTTATAGATGAAGAAGCGGATCTTCTTGCCGTACTCCTCCGCAAAATGCTCCTGTGTCATCTGGAAGGATTTGTAGACACCCTCGCGGATAGCGATGCTGGGCACCACGACGATGTACTTGCTCCAGCCGTAGTGCTTGTTCAGCTCGTACATGGTCTTGATGTAGGTGTAGGTCTTGCCCACGCCCGTCTCCATCTCAACGGTCAGGTTATAGTGCCCCTCCAGTTGGGCCGACGGCTCGATCTGGTTGGCCCGTTGGATCTTCCGCAGGTTTTCCAGAATCACGGCGTCGTTGAGCTGCGGCACGATCTTCTGATTGCTCCAGCCGGTGTAGTTGTCCATAGCGGCCATCTGCACCTGCCCGCCCACTTGTCCGGATTCGGTGTAATCCGCCGCGCCGCGGTCTATCATATAGGTGGGCGTCAGATAGGGCTGTCCCGCAAATACGTCTACAACCGCCCTTGCTGCATCAGCTTGGAATTTTTGATGTTTGAATTGGAGTTTCATATATAACTAAACTCCTTCACTTGAAATATCTCCGAATGCTCTCTTTGTGTGAAAACTGGTTATAAATGTAGCCCCTATGAGGGTCTATTCCAACAAGTTCTGGACGTTCTCTATAGATCTTTTGCAAATCTTGCTCTGTTCCTCCTACCACGGTGAAATAGTCAAACAAAACCGGATAGCCGTCAAATAACTTCTCCACCAGTTCTTGTGCCAAACTGGGAGATGCCGCAAACACTATGGCTTCAATCTTGGCCTGTGGCTTGCGACCATTTATTTTTCCATAATAGCCATGTACTGAATAAATCATGGTATCACCTTATTGTATCGACTGTGTAATGTACGGCAATGCCGCAATCCCTACCTGCACGCTTTTGTCCCCTATCCACTTGAGGATCTCTTTCGCTTTATCCCACTTTGACTTCTTATCTTTATCGGCCCAAAGGGAAGCAAGCTTGCCAGTCAGTTCAACTTTTTCTTCAGCGCTTAGTTCAGTTTCTGGAATGCGGTTGATGGCCTCTGCGACTTGCTCTAGTGATATGCTTATAGAGCTATGCATCTCCTGATTGACATGGATATTTGTGCCATCGCTAGACATGAGGGTTTTATAAAGTCCGGATCGTAGGTTATTGTAATAGTTCATCAGCTTTGCCTTCAAAAGCTTTACATCCCCCAAGTAGTCCGGCGTACCTACACCATACGACGCAACAATGCTAAAGGTATCTAGCTGGCTTTTTATGTCACTGATTTCCATACCATATACCGCAACTACTTCGCGCACAAATTGTTCAGCAGAAGATATATCATTTTTGTCTAAGATTTCATCTGCGTGGCTTATGTACTGTTCAAGCATTTCAAATTTGTCCATTATTTTCATAGCAATCATATCACCTTTACCCTTGTATCCGGGGCGAGCATTTTGAAGATCTCTGTTACGTTGATTTTGTCGGGGCTGCTGGCAAAGCTGCTGTCGCGGAAGACGGCGCGAAGGGGCTTGCGGCGGGCGATCTCCTTGATGACGCTCTCCGGCACATTGTTGTTGAAGCAGGCAATCAGGTCGCCGTCGTTGTAGGTATGTACCGTGCAGCCCTCAATGGTCTCGGAGGTGTACGGGAGGGACAGAGGCAGGCCCCACTCCAGCAGGCAGCCAAAGAGAAGATCCAGATCTGTTCGGTCTGACTTCACATTGGACTCCATCGCAGCAAGAAGATCCTGCGTGTATTCTCCAGCGGAGTAGTACACGTCATTCATGTTGCTATCATCCAGCTTGAATACACGGAATCCGATATCGAGGTCTTGTGTAGTCAACGGGCTTTCTTCTTTGATTTTTGTACCTGCGCGACGAATTCGTTCTTTGCCTACTTCACAGATGGATTTATACCCCGCCTTGTATGCTTCACTATTACTTGCTGTCTTCTCAGGAAGCTGTACCATTATAAACTTGCGTTTTCCGCTGTCTTCTGAATTCTGCTGCATCACTGCATGTGCAGTTGTGGCAGAACCCGAGAAAAAGTCCATGATAATAGAATCGTTACACGGAATCAGACGAGTCAAAAAAAGAGGAACATCAATAGGTTTTGGATAATCAAACACTTTGCGACCAAATAAGCGTTTCACCAATTCCGTTCCGTTTCTGTTCATTGCATTTAAATCCATAGAGGTATATGGCTTGTCTCTGATAATAGGATTGCCTTCACCATCCATTTTTTCATATTGTTTTGAAAAAAGACTCCATCCGTTTTTTGTTTTTACAAATTCTGCGAATCCTTCAGCGAGAGCCTTTTTCATTTTTGTTTTACTATACCGCCAGGCATATGGAGGACCATATGATCCTCCGGGATATAGTATTGATCCATCAGGACATTCTACAGGATAGTCCAACGACGGAGAGTATGAAAGAGTTCCCATGGAAAGCGCTTGCCTCTTATACTTCCCCGCGATCGGGTAACGTTCATCTGTTAATGAATACGCAGAATCTTTACCAGTATCATATAATTGCTTGTTTGCTATAACTTCATTTCTGTTTTTCGCATAAGCAAGAACATATTCATGTTCTGTCTTAAACTGGGCGCTATCATATGCGCCACTTCCTTTGCTTTTCCAGATAAAGGTTACCATGTGGTTATCTTCGCCAAACACCTCGTCGCATATCTTTGCTAGATTTGTGATTTCGCATTCGTCAATGCTTATAAATGCCACACCATTCTCAGATAGAAGCGTTCTCGCGAGTACCAACCGTGGGTAAATCATACTACACCAATCAGAATGAAAACGTCCATTAGAGTCTGTGTTCTTGAATAGCCGGTTACCAACCTCATCTACTGAACCACTTTCAGAATCCCATTCTTCACTTGAAATACGATAATCATCAGCATAAACAAAATCATTTCCTGTATTGTACGGTGGATCGATATAGATCAACTTGACTTTGCCAAGATAGCTTTCCTGCAACAGCTTGAGCACTTCCAGATTGTCACCTTCAATATACAGGTTCTCTGTCGTATTCCAATCCACACTCTCCTCCGGGCAGGGGCGCAGTGTCTTACGGATGGGCTTGTTGACCTCCACGATGGCCGCCTTCTTGCCCACCCAGGTAAATTCGTATGCTTCATCGCCTTCCACCACATCACCGGACAGCATCTGACGGAGCATCTCAAAATTCACGGCCTTTTTCAGCTTCCCATCCTCGCCCCGCGTCTCCGTCACGCAGTTGGGAAATAGCGCCTCGATCTTCTCCACATTCCCCTGCACCAAATCTGGAGTCTCAAATTTCATGTGTTCCATCTATCTCTCTCCTCAAAAAACAAGATTCCTGTAGAGGTATGTCTTATTTAACAATTTCCAATGATCTGAGATAATCCCGTATACTGTCGGAAATCGCGTTCCATTGCTCCCAAATCTTTTGGGAAACAGCAAAGTCATCGTTGGATAGCGTCATTTTTTCCTGCGGTTCTCCTGGAACAAGCTTGTTATATCTTTCAGAAAATCTAATCAGCTGCTGATCGGTCAAATCCAAGATTATATAAAAGGAATTTACTATTTCCTTTGGAATAAAGGGTTTGTTTGCAGTTAACAGATCTTTTGATTTGGCAGACGCAGATAATGCGTGAAAAAAGATCTCTTTGGAAGTGGAAGCGTATTCATCGGGATTCATAGGTATTTGCCTATCTGGCAGGCTCTTTTCAGAAATAGGAATAAGCGTGAATAGGTCTTGCAGAAACTCACTAAACGCTTTGCATAGATCGCGGTATATAGCAAATTCTGCATCAAAGGTTGCGATACTGACATGTTGCTTCTTTCCAACCTCAGCTTTATATTGCTCAATCTCTTTGGTCATCTGCATTTCATATTTCTTTGAAAGTCTATCTGCAATAATGTTTGATGCCCATTTTACTATTCCAATAAAAACAGCACCGCCTCCGCCTACTGCCGCCGAAAATGTTATAGCAATTTCCGCTATTGTTTTCCAATCCATCACAACTTCTCCATTTCTGCTTTCAATTTTTTCAATTCCGCATTCATTTCCATCTGTCGGTTGAGTTGCTTCTCCCGGCGGATTTTTGTTTCCAGCGCGGCGATCTTTTTCTCCAGCTCCGCTCTTTTCGCGCTGCGATCCACGGACTCCCGCAGGCTGTCCCCTGCGCTTGTCAGCGCCTCTCCAGCAATCTGGCGAACCAGGCTTTCATATACGGCATCGGTGGTCAGACCGTCCAGCTTCAAGGCAAGCTTGTCCCCTTCCAGCCAATCCGTATGATAATAGCGGCTCACCTTAAAGCTGCCGGAGGCGGAGGCCTCCTTATAGCCGATCCACGCCTGGGACTTCCCGTCACAGGTCAGAATGAAAAGGATATGATACGGGATCTCCTTGTCAATCTGACGGAGAACGGCCTCTTCCAGAGAGGGCTGGTTGAGCTGCAGCTCGAAGACCTCCATCTCCGTAACATTGCTGCCCTGCGCAACGTTAACGGTGCTGGGCGCAACCTTGTTCCGCCAGTAGATCACCTTAATCTGCTCCACAAACACCCGCCGCAGCGCCGGCGTAACGGTCAGATTATCATAGAATTTCTGCTTGGGGATCCGTCTGTTGTATTCAGTTGACCGGGGAAAACCAATCATCTACCATTTCCACCTTCGTTGTAAATTGCACTGTCAATCCGGTAAAGCAGACGATCTATATCCGGATATTTCCCATTTTCAATAATACGCCGTGTTTTATCATAATGTAAAAGCGCATACCACAGATCTTCGGGATCGTATCTGAAAACAAACCTAGTAGAACGATCCCTCCTTTTATATTGCGCAGCCCCAGATGCCGATTTGGGTGGGTAATATTTGTATGGGGTGCAGTATCCCTCAATTATATTCCATGGTGTGTTTTTTGCGCCGAGCAAGAATTCGCACACTGCTTGTACATGTGTTTTTGCTAGTCCGGACAATTTGAAATACTGCACCTCGTGGTAAATAGCGGTATACATGTCAGATATGTTCCCACCATTAATCAATAATTGATTAATAGCATCAATCATCTTTTGACCTCCAGATGACAGGTCATTTGCCCGAATCCAATGAGAACAGGCAATTCTACGCAAAATGTTTTTATCCTCGTCCACTTTTCCAACATAGAACGGGCATGCGCTTAGCATCCATTTATTCTGCTGTCTATAATGGAACAAAAGAATACAGGCATAGGCGATTTTCCGATAAATTACTGCGGCAAGCTCGTAGATGTTTTCAACCGAGGACAATTCCACTTGGTAAAAATGTATTTCTTCCATCCGAAGTCGTTCCGACTTTGCTGGAAGTACATCTGCCGTGTGTGGTTCCAACACGGCAAGGAGTCTAATCGATTGGATGTCGTCTGAATAGCTATCCTCGCCTGTAAAGATGCGGTTCAATGGAATACATAGCTCCCTCTTACACTTATCCGGTATGGAAAGAAGTTCTATCATAATGTCCTCCCGCTTGTCATCAGTAATCGCTTACTTCACAACCAAAAAACAGATCAACTCAAAGTCTTCCAGCCCGGAAATGTTATTGAATAGAACCGTTGTTCCGCCGGGACGGAAAAGGCTGTCAATGTCACGCTCCTCTTTGGTATTCACAATGGAGTCAATCGCATCATTGAGCAGGGTTGAGACCTTGCGCATATCACGGCCGTCCTTGGTCTCCCGATTGAACTGGCGGCACAGCTCGTCCACCGGAGCCGCCTTACCGCGGCAGAGCAGGCGCATGGTGTCCAGCATCCGTTTGGGATCCAGATAGTCGCAGACCACCTGCCCATTGACGTCAATATAAACCATGTAAAAGGGGTGGATGCGGTTCTGGTTGCCGATGTTGACCCCGCTGTTGACATTCTTCAGCACGAAGATCACACCGGGCGGACATTCCTCCGTGGCAGGTACCACGGCACTCATGCCAAAGGGGGTGCGCTCCACGTCATCGTGGTGCTTCATGTACTCCAGCAGATCCAGCCGGAATTCATTCAGTCCCAGGTCCATAATGGAGATTCCGCTGGACATATCCTCGATGTCCACCACCTCGTCACGCAGACGCTTCAGCTGGGCGCGGCGATACTCCAGATCACCCTTCTCCTCGGCACTGATCAAGTTATCGTCGCCGGTGGAGGTCATGACAGAAATCTTCATGCGGGTCTCGACTCGTGCCTTCAAGTTGATATACTCATCCAGATCCATATCGGGCCAGAAGTTGACCAGCTGGATATAGGCATTTCGGCTGCCAATACGGTCAATACGGCCAAAGCGCTGTATAATCCGCACAGGGTTCCAGTGGATATCGTAATTGATCAGGTAGTCGCAGTCTTGCAGGTTTTGTCCTTCGGAGATGCAGTCGGTGGCAATCAGCACATCCAGATCCGCGTTTGTTTTGAGATTCAAAGTATCACGGCTCTTGGATATGGGCGAGAAGCAGGTCAGCACCGTATTCAGATCGGCATGTAATTTGGGGATGGTGGTTTTTCCGTCAACGGTGCCGGTGATCTCACCAGTGGAAAGCCCATAATGCTCCTTGACGTATGCGCTGACATGGGCATAGAGATAGTCGGCGGTGTCGGAAAACGCCGTAAAGATCAGCAGCTTTTTGTTGCCGGGGTTGATGGGATGCGCCATCTTCTCGTCGATCAACTCCAGCAGAGCCTGAAGCTTGGAATCGTGCTCCGGCGTGATATCCTTGATCATCAGGGAAAGCAGCTCGAGGTTTTCACTGTCCTCTGCAAGCTCTCTGCGCCAGGAAACGTAGTCCATGTCCCCCAGATCAATGCGGACTTTCTTTCCGACGGAGAACAGGTCGCTGTTCTGATCATCGTAGTCAAAATCGTCTGCCTGGGAGATTTCATACAGCTCCAAAGACATCTGTCCATCGCGGTACATGTCGATGGCGCGGATGGTGGAGTCAATGTAGTTCCGGATCCTGTCTACCGTCAGCTGAAAGGCATAGACCGAGCTCTCCAGCCGTTTGAGAAGGTTGATGCTCATCAGGCGGCGGATACCCTGCTCACGACCTCTTTGGGTCAGGCTTGTTCCCACATTATGGGTAAGCTCCTGATACTTTGCGACACGGGAAGGCAGGATATAATTGGAGGGGGTATAAATGGTCAGATGAAGTAAATTCAGCGTGCCGTAAATCTGATTATAATTGATGGCATCGCTCAGATCGGTGAGATGCGGGCTTTTGGAGATCGGCTTCAACCGTTCCGGGAACGTGCCGATATCCTCTGTATTGTAATACTTCCGGATATGCTTTCTGGAGCGGGCAATGGTCACACTGTCCAGCACCTCGAAGAAGTCGAAGTCCAGTGTTTTCAGCAGAGCATCTGTGGTTCGTTCCTCTGCGGGGTGCTTGCTCCACGCGTTAAAGGATTTCTGCGCACTGCGGAAAATCTCATCAATAGATTTGGTTGTATTCAGTTGGCGGTTAATGTATTCGGAGTTGCCCTCATATGCAAGGGCGAGCTGGTTTTTCAAGTCATTGAACCGGTTGTTGACCGGCGTGGCAGAGAGCATCAAAACCTTGGTCTTGACGCCTGCACGCACCACACGATTCATAAGACGCAAGTAGCGGTTTTCCCGGTCATCTTCACCGGAAACATCGCCGCCGTTGCGGAAGTTATGGCTTTCATCGATCACAACCAGGTCATAGTTGCCCCAGTTGATACGCGCAAGATCGATGCCGTTGGACTGGCCCCTATCTCTCGACAGGTCTGTGTGGAACAGCACATCATACCCCAATCGGTCAGCGGCAATGGGGTTGTTGGTGTAGTTGCTTTTATATGTATTCCAGTTCTCAGACAGCTTCTTGGGACAAAGCACCAGCACGGATTTGTTGCGGTTTTCGTAGTACTTGATGACCGCGAGAGCTGTAAAGGTTTTGCCCAGGCCCACACTGTCCGCTAAAATGCAGCCATTGTATTTTTCAAGCTTATTGATAATTGCCAGCGCAGCGTCCTTCTGGAAGTTATAGAGAAGATTCCAGATTTTGCTCTGCTTGAATCCGGTAGCCTCGTTGGGCAGGACATCCTCGGAAATGTCCTCCAGAAACTCATTGAAAATATTATACAGGGTGAAAAAGTAGATAAACTCAGGGGAGTTCTCTTTGTAGGCGACTGAAATGCTCTCAATGACAATATCCGTCACGTCCTCCAGGCGATGACTGTCTGCCCAGATCTCATCAAAGAGCTTGAGAAAGTAGCGGCCATTTTCATAGCTTTCCGTTTTCTGGACGGGATAATATACGTTATTACCGCGCTCACAGCCCAGATCCACAGTGGTAAAACCGTTGATTGGCATGTAGGACGCCTCGTCCACCGTCATGAATCCCATCATCCGCTCCTGTGTGACATTGGATTTGAATACGGCTTTCCGGCGGATCCAGTCTGCGCACTCCTTGGCAAGGGCTCTCTGCGTCAATTCGTTTCTGAGGCGGATTTCAAATTCTGTTCCGTAGATACTGCGCTCACGGTTCAGCCTGGGAATATAGAATTCACGCCGTGCCTTTTCCGCTTTTTCTTTCAAAAATGTGGGGGATGTAAAAATGAAACGGAGCTGGTCAACTCTCTCCAGCTGGTCACGAAGCTCCTGATAGGCATAAATGGAAAAATACGCCGCAGCAATAGATACCTTGCTGCCACCTTTGATCGATGTCAGCAGTTCATCACGCATCGTGCGGTTAATGTTGTCGAGTATTTCCACGCTGCTCACCCCGGTTTTTCTGTCTTGTAACACGTTATATAATCCCATTATGTCTTATTTTGTCATTTTAGCACAAATAATCAAAAAACTCCATGCTTTATCTTTGAGAATTATATGATTTCAAAAACTCACATCTCTGCCACATTATAAACCGTCACGCCCAGCTGCCAAGCGTATTCCACCGTATATGCTGTTCCGCCGGTGGCACGGGTACAGTAGGCAATGCAAAAGGCGGAATGCTTTACAATATGGCGATTACGGGCCAGGTAGGCCTGGCGGCCGGGAGAATCTGACACACATACCACCTTGTCATACTGTGGCAGCAGCGCTTCATACTGTTTCCTCTGTTCGTTGCTCCATCTGCTTGTATAGCCCTCAAAGGGTTTGACCAGAATCACCTTGATGTCCGGAAGATCCTTTTTGCGCAGTTCCATCAGCAGATTGGCCATCATGGTGTCAAAGCCAATTGCTCCACCCACGCCAAAATAACGAACGCCTCGGCTGTAAAGCTGCCGAATAATCCTTTCGGCTCGTTGGCATATTTGCACACGATCCCTCTCCGGTATATCCCTGTGTCCCGTAAAGCAGCACGTCTTATTACGCAAGTCAGTCATTTCATCGCCTCCAGGCAAAGTGTAACACGATTGTCCGGATTAGTACAGTTACAGGGACTAATTTACACACCACGCAACCTATAATAATGGTACAATTACAGGAACGTGTGGTGATACTATGCAGTTAAATGAAGCCGTCAGCATGCGGCTCAGTGAGCTCCTCAAGGAACGCGGGATGACACAATATCAACTCTATATGAAAAGCGGCGTCCCCAAGTCGACCATTGGAAACGTCATCAATTGCTCCTATGACTCTGTCAAACTGCGAATCATCCACGAGTTGTGTCAAGGACTGGATATTGACATCAGTGAGTTCTTCCGATCTTCTCTCTTTGCTGAAGACAATTTGGAACCGTAAAACAAAATAGGCCATGAGATGCACTCCCATCTCATGGCCTATTTTTCATATTACAGTGGGGCCCGTTTTACTCGTCCTCTTTTGTTCCTTCCTGAGCAACAGCACCGCCGTCCATTTCTTGGCAGACAACGCGATAGATAAACGCGTTGGTGGACTCTCCGTTTGCCTTGGCATATGCCTGGATTCGGGCCTTTTCCCCTTTGGGAACGCGGAATTTGATCTCCTCCAGCTTTTCCTGCTGGTACTTCTTAACCGCGCGTAGCACGGATTCAGACGTCTTATTCATAATCTCCGCCTCCGCTTTCTGTAAGTGGAAAAAGTATATCACAAAAACAATTTCAAATCCACAATAAAAATTTCAAAAAGCATGTTGACATATGGGCCCATATGTGTTATACTCACCTTACAAAACAAAAACAACGGCAGCAGCAGAGAGCTGGTACCTCTCTACTGCCTGCAAAGGTGAAGCGACCACCTATGCAACGGGATTCCCCGCACCGTTGGGCTTATTATACCCATATCAGCCCAAATGTGCAAGGAGTTTTTAGAGACGCACTCTCTTTCACGCTGTGTAGGATCATTACACCTGCACGGCGTTTTTGTTTCATTTCGAAACGAAAGGAGTGGGTCTTTTATGTTATCAAAGACTCCCACGGTCGTGGAATTATCCGCCGCGGCCGCTCATAGGCTTGACCGAGGAGGGTCGCCTATGGAAATCAAGCACACGCACCCCAGCCATGCCGATGAGGACGCCCGCCGCAGCGAGGTACGTGACAGACAGCGGATCTGCCTGGCGCTAATTCGCGCCCAGCGTGAGAAGGCAAAGGGCGTCCGGCGTCGGAGCGCGTAAGCCATGCGGTACGAAGCCATCTATGCCCGCCAGTCCATCGAGAAGAAAAACAGCCTCTCCATTCAGGGGCAGCAGGAGCTGTGCCGGCGGGCAGCCAGCACCGATGACATCCGGCTCTATCAGGACCGGGGCTACTCCGGCAAAAATACGGCGCGCCCCGACTTTCAGAGGCTGTTGAACGACATCAAGGCGGACAAGATCCAGAAGCTCTACGTCTACCGTCTGGACCGGTTCTCCCGCTCCATCGCCGACTTCAGCCAGCTGTGGAAGGTCCTGCAGGAGCACCAGGTGGAGTTTGTGTCTGTCACCGAGAACTTTGACACGGCGACGCCCATGGGCAGAGCCATGCTCCACATCATCATGGTCTTCGCCCAGCTGGAGCGGGAAACCACCTCTGAGCGCGTCCACGACAATTACATCTCCCGTGCCGCCAGTGGCGCGTGGCCCGGCGGGCCCGCGCCCTACGGCTACGGGATCGGACGCAGCCACGACGCCAACGGGCGAGTTGTCCCCACGCTTTTCCCCGATGATGAGACCAGCAAGGTGGTACAGTTCATCTTCCAGGAATACGCCCAGGAGGACGCCTCTCTGGGCAGTATCGTCCGCAAGCTGAACGACCGGGGCATTCCCTGTGCCAAGCGTGCCTTTTGGGACAACGTCAGTCTGTCCCGCATTCTCCATAACCCTGTCTACGTTATGGCCGACGAGCAGGTGTATCTCCACTACAGAGCTATGGGCGTCCATGTGGACGCCCCGGAAGGCGCATTCGACGGTACGCACAATGCCTTCCTCTACGGCAAGCGGGAGGCAAATGAGCGCAAGTACACCGACGTCCGCCAGCACACGCTGGTGGTGCTGGGCAGCGTCGGGCTCGTGCCCTCTCAGCTCTGGCTGCGGTGTCAGGAAAAGCTGCAGCGCAACGCCCAGATCGGCAACGCCGGAAAGGGCAAGCACACCTGGCTCAGCGGGCTGTTGAAGTGCGCCAAGTGCGGATACAGCATCAAGATTCAGACGGAGAAGCAGTACCGCTGGATGATCTGCAGCGGGCGCTACAACACCGCGCACTGTGACGCCTCCATCCACGTGGATCTGACGGAGCTGGAGGAGGCTGTGGCTCTGGAACTGGACAAGCTGCTGTCGGAATGTCCCGTTGAGACGGCTGCCCCGGAGAAGGACGTCTATGCCGCCAAGCTGGACGAGCTGGACCGCCGGGCCGATCGTCTGATGGACGCCTTCGCGGAGAGCGAGGACATGTCCAATGCCTATCTCCAGCGGGCGCTTGCGCGTCTGGAAAAGGAGCGCAAGCAGCTGCTGGAGGAGCGAAAGCGGGAAGCAACCCGTCCCTCCCTGCCGGACAGGCTGGTATTTTGCGAGCTGTCCTTTGAGGAGAAGAAGGCCGTTGCCGCCCAGTTCATCGAGCGGATCGAAGTATCCGAAAACAGCGCAGAGGTCAAGTGGGCTGTGTAATGCAGCCCACAAGGACTTCGCTTATTACAAAGGAGGATTTTTCATGTCAAATACAACGTTTACTTTTGCGGATGTGGAAACGAATGATTCCGCTCCGATCGTGATTTCTGAAGTGAACAAGAAACTTCTTGAAATCCAGCGCGCCGCAGATCTCGGCGGTTCACCTGCCGAGATCCGTGGGGAAGGCATTGTCCTTCTCAAGAATTTCAACCAGGGCACCACCTGCTCCGGCAAACCCAAGTTCTCCGGCACCATCGTG
Organism: uncultured Oscillospiraceae bacterium; assembly: GCA_947168655.1. Classification (GTDB taxonomy): domain Bacteria; phylum Bacillota; class Clostridia; order Oscillospirales; family Oscillospiraceae; genus Vescimonas. The sequence goes on along the minus strand of CAMVMU010000003.1, from coordinate 10,280 downwards.
AACCAGGAAGAAGCCAAGTTTAACGTTTGGAACAGCTCGTCCGCGTACGAGTATTTCGAGCAGCTTCCCACTGACGCGCAGCCCCATGTGGTTCGAATCAGCTATACCCTGTCTAAGTACGGGCTGGTTATCAGCAGCATCTCGGACACGGACGAATACGATCCGGATGTGTTTGTCTACCACAAATATTCCGAAAAGGAAATTGTTGCAGAGTTCAAAAAGGCTCTGGATGCAAGCGGGATCTCCGAAAACGCGATGTCCGTGATCCGCGCGGTCATGCATATGGACTACAAAGACTTCGTGAGCGTACGCCTTGTTAAGGAGTACGCAGCATATTCCCATCACGATAACTGTGCCTCCGGCCTGCTGGCACATACCGCAAAGTGCATCCGTGTCTACAACGGCATCAAAGGCGCATATGCCTTTCTGGATAACGAGAAGGTCAATGACCTTATGGTGATCGGCCTGGCGCTGCACGACATCGGGAAGATCTATGAGATGCACGATGGCGTGTATCAGGCCAACTCCTTCCTGACCCACAGGGGCCTCGGCTTTGAGCACCTTCTGGCATACAAGCAGATGATCTCTGACCTGTACGACGAGGAGTTCTTCTACATGATTTGCAGCGTGGTGCTGCAGCACCACGGGGAATTCGGAGAGAACCCCCGCACGCTGTGCGCGCTGCTGGTGCATATCGTCGACGACGTGGAAGCCCAGCTCACAAGTCTCGACGAACTCCTTGAGAATGATGCCATCACCACTGACGCCTCGGGCGCGAAGATCAAGTTCAACGGGATGTATCTGAACGTGCTTTGCGGATAAACGCGATTGTAGTCGACAAAACCGATGGCCACATGGATTTTCCCCAAAAGCAAAAGCACATGACAACCAGATTACAGGCCGAGATGAAAAGGTGGGTATGTATTACCCACCTTTTCTCGTCTCCATTTATTTGTTTTGTTCTTTCTCCTTTTTCCTTTTTTTCGCGTTAGTAATTGCGCACCAATTGTCGAACTGCAAATTGATTTCCTTATGCGGTCTTGATACTATATGCTCCTCGGTTGTCACCGAATCAACTGTGATCATCCCATATGTATTACGCGTTGGACGCAAGGAATACAACATGATAGCATCGTTTGGTTCCTCCAGATGGGCGCTGATTTCTACAGTAGCTCCATCTTTACAATCTTCCGCGGAGATTTCGAGCCGATTAATACCATTTCCAGTCCCAAATACAACGCTATCTGCGGTCAGTTTTCGCGTAACAAGATCAAAGTGATCCTCTTTGCGAATCGCGAATCGATTCATCTTATCCAGCATAGCCAAAAGCTTATCTTCACTGTTGTACTCGGGTCTCATATCCTTCTCGTTGTCTACCATCGAGTGACCCATTAGGTAGTTTTTCTCCATTTCATCCAGTTCTGTCTCTGCCTCCATCCAAGTCATGAAGTTGCGTCTCAGCACGTAGAGAGTGAAGTGGTCGAACACATCACTGTCTTTTTCTTCTTGTGTGTTTCCGGACAATTCATCGCACATGTCCAGCGCACATCCAATGATGATTTCTTCCCCAAGAAGCTCTTTGTTCATTACCTGATCTCCTACAGAAGCGAGTTCATAATCCCATACAGGCTCGCCTAGATGGTCATCTTTACAACAAATATATCCGGTTGGTTCTTTCCCTGTCTTTTTCTGGATATAGGCTCGACGGCGATTAAGGACGTTGAGCAGTTCTATGTGAATCGGAACTCTGCGATATCCGTTACCGGTCTTGGTCTTCTCCAAAACTTCGCCCTTTTTGTTGAGAATTTTATCGACCGTGAGATAGAACGCATCTGATCGATCCACGAAGGGGTGTATATCCTCCCAGCAGATGGCCCTTGCTTCTGCAGGACGAAGGCCAGTGAACAGCATAATTGCCAGACAAACATACCTGCCATCTTTCTCAATATGCTTAATTATTCTACCCACAAGAAGCAGTCTTTTTTCGATCGACAGTGACCTCATTAGATACGGCTTGCGATCACGAAGGTTTTGCATTTGCGCCCTGACCTTTGTCAGATCTGCATCGGGGTTGAAGAAATCCGCAATTAAATCCATATCATTTTTATATTCCGATGACGACAATCGAGGCGCATGGAAATATTTCATAACATTCGTGGCATCCCCTCGATTTGCTGCAAATAAAAACAGATCCCAAAGCACGGCCCGGAATTTTTGCATGGTTGCTTCTGAATACTTTCCGCCTCCGCTTTTGCTGTTTTGCACCCATTCCAACGCCTTTCCGATATCGTTGGCCACGATGCAGCCTATCGCCTTATATCCTAAAATATTCGCTATCGTTTTCAATAATTGGTCATAATCCAGAAAGGTGTCGTTGCACCAATTTCTCAGTTTTTTAATCTCTTCACGAAATTTTTCCCAGTATGCAATGAGCGACAACTCTTTATCCATTATTCCTCACCTCCTTTCTTGTGATCTGATTTGAGCAGTTGTGCGTGATAAGACACCCCGTGCTTGGCAATCAGGCCCAAAATAACATCTCCAGCATTTTCCGTTTTTGCCGGAGGAATGGTGCAGCGAATTTTCACGTCACCGATCATGCCCGGCGTAGGATTATGCCAAGCCCAAATTCTTCTATTCCCCCCTTCTTCCCACACGGGATAGTCTGCAATCCTAGGGTAGAGCTTCGAATGCCACCGGTCCTGAATCGCCCCCATCCTATTCAGTTCCGCTTCATTTCCCGAATCCATATAGTGTTTTGCCGCTGTAGTGAGCGGAGTCTCCCCGAGAAAGTACCGAATTTCTTCTTCTTCACATCCGGCATTCAGGAGATTTGCTTTAACTGTACGGCGAATCATTTTGGCAATTTCGCTAGTTGATCTAATTGTGTCCTTCTTCAGTTCTTTTTGGGGTTTCATGACTCTGTTTGCAGACAACAGTTCTCCAAACTCTTCTCTAAAATTCTCTTTAAACGCCTCCGGATCTATTCTACGGCACACGTTTTTTCTATCACACAGAAGTGGGTATTCCTCAAGCTTTACGCTATCGCCATATTTTACTAAAAATTTTGCATAGATGCTACCAAATGCCACACCCACCAAATCGGAACATGGCACCATACGGATGCGATACGCATCGTCTTGCTGTCGGAGCCAACAGTGGCCTTCTTTTGTCCCACTCCTTCGTTGATAAGTATCCTTTACGATCAGCACATATCGATTCGGGTAGTTTTTCAAGAGACGAAAGCTGGCAAAAGATAAGCCGCACAGCTCGCTTGCATCCAAGGCCATCGTTAAATACAGCAGAGAGGCAAAATACCACCGTGAATCCATGTCTTTTTGATTAATTCTTTCAACGCATTTTTTTACTGCATCCGCATACTGCCCTGCTGTGAAGTCTCTGTTTTCAATATTCGTGTTGATGTAGGAATTTCGAGATCGCTTTCTGGAAAGATCGGACGGACTAAAAAACTGCCACAGGTTCTCCTTCTCAGACAAATAGCCCAAAAACGCTTCCCGTCGGCATATAAATTGTAAAAGGCGTTCACAGCGCGTTCGTTCCGAATCGCTCACTTCGTCATCCTTTTTTAATATGCGATCGCTCTCTTTAGGTTCAATCTCCCGTAGCGGCTTATTTCCCCACCGGTTTATAAGTTTTTCCGCAATTTTGTCATAATCCGCCAATGAACCGGCGGACCAGCCATGATCTTGGGCAATATCCTCACGATCCAAAAGCCATACCATAGCTAACGGCAAGTTTCTCCGTTGAGTAGCAAGCTCTTCGATATCTGAACTTGAGTCTTCCAAAACGCCGAACAAATCTATAATTGTGCCCGGAAACATTTCCCAGGCTATCTGTTCATCGGACTTTGTTTGCAGTTTTTTTGGTACGCTCCTCTCGAGCTCATTTATAATTTTTCTGTCCCGCCGCAACGAATACACTATTGTCAGGCCTTTTGCCCGCCGCTCAAACCGATAGTGAAACACACAGCCATAGTAATCAATTGTTTTTGGTTTTTTTCTCATTTTTGTTCACCTCCTTCTTTTTTCTCGCATTAATGTGGGGCATTGGGTAACTGTCCGCGTTTTTTCAGTTGCTCTAATAAGAATGTTCCTAAATTCTTCCTTTTAAAAATTTTGCCGATTTGAACCTAGGGACTATCTGACGCTCTCTCGCCCGCTTTTGGGGCACGCAAGAGCGGGTGGTTCGGCGCAAATATGCTCCGCACGTTGATGCTCGCGACATTTTTTACTTGCCTTTTCCGTATTCGCAGTTGCCCTATAATTATTTTGCCTGTTTGTTTTCTTCGTAAAAATTTGCCTCCACGCAGGCATGAACTTGGGACTCATCGGATACCAACTTGCCAACTTATCTGGTTCGCACAATCGTGAGGCTCGGTGCCATATCTACGCTGCGTTTTGATGTTGGCGACACTTTTTGCCAGCTTCTTGCGCATTCGCAGTTACCCTATGAAAATTGTGTCTGTTTGTTCTCTTCGTAATATTTTTCTTCCGCTCTGGTATGTGACAGCAAATTATCCATCTCCAGCTTGGACAATTCTCTCGCGCTCAAAAGGGTGGGGCTCATTCTTTGCTTTATTGCTATTAAGTCTTGTCAGCGACTCTAGCTGACCGCCGGTGTAACCCAAATGCTCTATAAAAATTGTGTCTTTTTCTTTCCGTTGTAATATTTCGCCCTTCAACACAATTCCAAGTCATGAAAAACGCATTATCCTCTCTTGCCGATTCTTTTCACACAAGCGTGTGAAGCTCATACGCTTCAAGCGCGCCTATGTTCGCCCCGTCGTTTTGGTTAATGTCGGCACATTCTCAGATGCCCTAAAAATATTGTGCCGCTTTTCTTCCTCCGTAATATTTTGCCTCGTTGGACTGTGCCAAGGAAATTTTGGTCATCCAATCTTTTTGCCGCCCCTATGTGCTTTTCGTCGCCAAAATCCTCGGATCGGAAGCCATTTGACCCAAGGCTTCTACCGAATACAACGGAAAGACCTGATACGATGTCAAAACTCGCTAGCCAAAAAAATAAGGAGGCCCTTTTTGCGGATAATTCGGGTATTTCCGCGAGAAAAAGGCCTCTTATTTGCATTTTTGTTTTTCTGTAGTGATGATACTATTAGTGGCAGGTGCCTTATAAGCAAGCCATGGACGCCAAAACCACTCAATACAATTGTTTGTAAGCCAGTGTTTTTTGAAATAGCAGTTTTAGTCACAAACAGTGCGGTTGTAACCCATTCCACGTTACATCCTCTCTGTATGTCCATCTTGTGGTGCAATCCGTCCTGTGATATAATTAAAACAGATCGGAGGTGGCACCATGTCCAACGGAATAAAGATTGATGTTGCAGCTGACTTTACCCTCGATACGCCACACTATTGGGACAACTTCTGGGAAGGAAACGAGGGCCTTGGGATCGGAAACGGTGATCCAGATTCGTTAAGCAAAACTCTCCAACTCTATCACCAGACTATTTGGAGCAGGAAACTCCCATGTGGTGATACGATGGAACTGCAGTGCGGCACAGGGTCTAATTACCTGACATGGATGGATTTCCGCTTCGGCAGCGACTCCATCATCGTCAGCTTCCGATACGAGAAGTATCGCCACATGCTGGACGCGGTGAAAAAGGTTGTCCCAGATTACAGAGCCTTTGTTGAGGACTATTTGCATAGAGCGTATACGATCGGTGGCATGATGATTTTCCCAAAGCACGCCGGAAGAAGGCACAAGCCCGAAGCTCCGTGATCGCTGGGATTTGACACTGGAGTGTATTCGAAGGTACTACAACGGCAAAGAGAGTCCGATCAGTAAGACGCTTGTTCGAGATAAGGGATTTTTTGATCTGTTTGTTGATTTCAAGGGGTTCGTTGATTTCTTCTTTCTGCAGGATTGTGTGACCACCGATTATAGCGAGGTAAAAATCTGGATTGGAAATGCCGATTTCATCGAAGACCCTCTTCCGAAAACTGTCGATGAGTATCTCCTTTGGATCAGCCGACAGATGGAGTTTTTGGAAAAAAGAAACAGGCGCATTGCGGCAGCCTTCAAGTGATTGGTGTCAGCGATGGGGCAGTTTAAGACTACAGCGCTTAAATGGTTAAGGATGGAGAAATCACCATGGAGAAGGAACTGATAGGTCTACAGTATTCTTTACCGGTTGGTTTGAATGATAACAGCAGTGAGGAGTTGGCTAAACTTCAGGAGCAGCTCAACCTGCTCGATAATCAACTTGAACGATACATTAACCAGGCAGACCGCCTTGACTACGCTGTTGCGGTTGCCAGTGGTATCCTGTGCGGAATTGTGGATTCTTTCTTTATTGGAAAGCTGACGATTACAAAAGCAGATATCAGCCTTTCACATGAGCAGGTTAACCACTTCATAGAGGAGTATGCTGAGAAAAGGGGTTTTGAGAGCAAGAATCCCAAGCCGAAGCTAAAAAGCAAGATTGCATTTTTGGAAGATAAGTTTAAAGTCGCTCAAGATAATGTCTGGAAGGGACAGGACATCGGCGTAGGTGCAAAAAACCATCATCTGGCGGACCTTGCCCATCACCCAACTCCCTTGGGGCTTGTGTCCGCTATACTGGTACAGTTCTTGCGGATCGGAGTCTTTGTCAACAAAGATGGAGAGTGGCATATTGAGCGCGTAGACACCGCCGGAAAGGATCTGGCAAAGATTTGGATTCCCGCTGTCGTTACAGGCGTGACTGATTGGCTGATTGCCATGGCTGAGGAACATCAATCGGAAGGGGAGAATCTCCCGGAGTATGTCAGAAAACTAATCAAGTTACTTGCCAACGCACCCCTTGCAATTGAGGTGCTCAAATGCGCAGACAACTGGTTCGGCCATTTGGTCAGTGATATGGGGGGATCCAAACAGACGGCTGGGGCAGGAATGGGCATACCGGGAATCTTTCTCTCCCTATTGTATGAGATCAGCAGTATGCCCGGCTTGAATCAGACAGGAATGCCAAAATACATCAATGACCTATACGTTAAAGAAAAGCTGAATTTGCGCAGAGAGCTTCCTCTGATGAAAAACCTATCTAAGCAGAGTATCCCTGTCCTGCTGAATGAAATTCTCGTCCGCAGCTTCTATTTTGCCCGCCATTTGGCAGAGGAGTGCAGAGAGCACACATCTCTCCGTGAAGTTGACTGGAAGCGGGTGTGCCCTGTTGGAAACCGCACTGTTGAGAGAATGACCACCATCGCCAATCTTACATTTACCGCAGCGGATACTGCGGATGCTGCGCTCCGCTCAGCACTTGAATCAGGCGGAAATGCGGCTATTTTTCTGGGAGGATTTGCAAGCAGATTGAATCTGGTCGGTGCCGCAACGGCAACCATCTCCGTGTGTAAGGAGATTTCGGCCGATCAGAAGGAACTCCAATTGCTGCGTGAAAAGAGGATCTTAACAGAGGCAAAGACAGAGAAGGCGGTCGAAATGATCCGCGATTACCGCGAACAACTGGAAAAACTAATCGATCAATATCTTGCGGAAGATCTGCAGACATACATAACAGGCACTTCGGACATGGAGACAGCGATGATTAAGAATGACACAGAGGGATTCATTCGAGGCAATCTGAGAATCCAGCGTATCATGGGCAGAGAAATCCAGTTTTCCAACCAGAGCGAGTTTGACACGCTAATGGCATCGGACGAGGCTTTTAAGTTGTGAGGAGGAAAACAGATGAGGGTATACTCGAAACGAAGCGCAGTGGAAGCGTTCTACTATCTCATGGCTGCAGATGGAGTTATCAATACTGAAGAAATCAACAGAATGGATGAGATTGGTCAAGAGTTAGATCCGGAAACATATGATGTCTATCGCGACGACATAGTTTCAGCCTATTCTCAGCAGATGGGGACTATGTTCGATGATGAAGACTTATATGATGTCATTGCAGAAGGCGTTGATAAGGCTCTCGCACGACCTGTGATTGAAGAGGATGGCTGCGTTTTTTCCAGGCTATTGATTTGGAATATGTTGGTTATCGCACTGCAAGACGCCGTTTTTCATCCCAATGAGCGCAGGTTGATCAAGCATGTGGCGAGGATTTCCGGCGTTGAAAAAAGCGTTTATCTGGAGATGGAACAACTTATTCATTCAAGTTCGGCGATTGATCGGCAGTTAGAAGTTCTTTCTGGATCAGATAGGCCGTACTCAGAAATCCATCCGATGGTGCAGGAACTGATGCACCGCAGGGAAGTGATTTGTAACGAGGCGAAGAATATAATTGAGGATGAGACCAATGAAGTGAGTATCGAAGCACTGCACTTTGAACCCAACGCAATAGATAAAATGAGAGGAAAGGTTGTTGAGGCGGTCACGCCGGTCGCGGCTGCAGTTGGGGACACCGCTTCGAAGTTTTTTTCCGGAACAAGAGAAAAGTTGGAGAAGGCGCTCAATCCTGTGACAGATGGTGTGAGCAAAAAAGCTGACGGTCTATTGTCCAGCCTAAAAAAGAAAAAAGCAAAAAATGAGGGCAAGGGTGTCAAGAGAACGGGCGATGAACAAGAGGGGGAAGAATGAGATGCCGATTCCTATTTTGTTTATTGGAATTGCTGCAGCAACAGGAATGACCGGCTTGGGAAAAACGGTTAAAGCCGGCTTCGACCAGCATAAGGCAAATGTGTTGAACGATAACTCCAATGCCAGGATCGAAGCAGCCGCTCAGCGCCTGGATACAATTCGACGCCAGTGTGGCACAGCGCTAGAGGAATTGGGCCGGGAAAAGATGTTTGTGCTCAATCAAAGTATGCATCAATTTCTTGAATCGTTTTCCCGGATCAAAAATGTCGACTTTACGGACTCCGCAGGATTAGCGGAACTGAAGAAACTGCACATTGACAAAAAGGAGTTTGAGAGCCTCGCCGCAATGAATAAGTTCGCAGGGTCTCTGGCAGCCGGAGGCGCTGCCGGTGTTGCTGGCGGAGCGGTTACCGCTCTCGGAGCATATGGGGCAGCAGCTACTTTTGCGACGGCCTCCACCGGGACTGCAATCAGTACATTGAGCGGAGCGGCTGCGTCCAATGCAACACTTGCGTTTTTCGGAGGTGGTTCACTTGCGAGTGGTGGCTTGGGAATGGCGGGCGGTACTGCCGTCCTTGGAGGGCTTGTCGCTGGACCGGCGCTTCTGGTTATGGGGCTGATTACAGGCGCACAGGCTGGCAAGAGTCTCGAAAATGCAAAGATCAATGCCGCTCAGACTACGGAGTACTGTGAACAGCTTGAAACGGGAGCAGTTCAGTGTGTTGCTATTCGAAGAAGAACCATGTTGTTCTACAGTTTGCTTGCCCAACTGGATTCGTTTTTCCTGCCACAAATCTATGAGCTGGAGCGCATAGTAAAGACTGCAGGAACAGACTATTCCTTGTATTCTGCAGAAGAAAAGGGCATTATTGCCAGGGCGGCAGCTATCGCAGTTACAATTAAATCTGTGCTTGATACTCCTATTCTTTCTGAAAATGGCGAGTTGACAAAGGAGTCAAAAGATCTTGTTGACCATGTGAAGAAAAGACTGCCTGCCGCAAGCTGATGGAAAAATATTGAATCCGAGAGATAACATATGTAATGAACTTGACATATTGTAATCACATGAAATCGGCATTGCGTGTGATTGCGTCGGTTACCTTGGAAAACAAAAAGCACAAAAAGCGCCACCTTTGGATTCTCCAAGGGTGACGCTTTTGTATGTATAGAGCATCCAAAAATTGGTAGCCGAGGTCGACATTCTTCACCGCAATTTTTTCATCAGTTACAGCGCGACAAACTACTCATTTTTCCACCTTATTGGGAATCGAGGATCCAACCAACAATTTGAGACATTCCTCGTATTTACGCGATATTTTATATTTGTGCTTTCGACTATAGAGGCAAAAATAAGGTGGTTTTTTTCCCGATTGTGCACATGAATCAGGTCTCAAAACTGCTGTATGCGCATTTGTACCGAAACGCCGCAATCCCTTGCACCACAACGACTTTCCTTTGTATGGTACACGGACAGCCTGGACTGGAAGGACTACGACGCGGACACGATTTATAAGCGGGTCACGTCGCAGGTTGCGCCGGGCAGCATCGTGCTGTTCCACAATGCCGCACTCCACACGCCGGAGGCCCTGCCCCGGATTTTGGATACGCTCATCCAGGATGGCTACACGGTGGTGCCCATCTCCCAACTGATCTACACCGGGGAGTACACCATCGACCACACCGGCCGCCAGCACGCCGCGGCGGCCGTGGAAAAGCCGGGTACA
>CAMVMU010000002.1 GCA_947168655.1 uncultured Oscillospiraceae bacterium | reverse complement strand
AAAAGCCCTTATAGGGCTTAGTCAAACCTCCGGCTTAGCCGGAGGTTTTGATTGTGCTTCGGCAGTGATGGACTTCCGCCACCTCATCCGCCTCGCTGCCGCTCGGCACCTTCCCCTCAAGGGGAAGGCTAAAGAGGTGCGCATCCAAAGGCTTCCCCCTCTGGGGGGGAGCTGTCAGCGGCGGCGCAAGCCGACGCTGACGGACGAGGGGGCAAAGGGATCAATCGCTGTCCAGCTTGAGGACCGCCATGAAGGCCTCAGTGGGGACCTGGACCGTGCCCAGATTCCGCATCTTCTTCTTGCCTGTTGGAAAAGCTGCGCTTTTCAACAGGGCTTTGCCCTATGTTTTTATAGACGCCGCACAGCGGCGGCTCGCTTGCGCTCGCAAAGAGGGCAAGAAGATCAATCGCTGTCCAGCTTGAGGACCGCCATGAAGGCCTCAGTGGGGACCTGGACCGTGCCCAGATTCCGCATCTTCTTCTTGCCCTCTTTTTGCTTCTCCAGCAGCTTTTTCTTGCGGGTGATGTCGCCGCCGTAGCACTTGGCCAGCACATCCTTGCGCATGGCCTTCACCGTCTCACGGGCGATGATCCGGCCGCCGATGGCCGCCTGGATGGGCACCTCGAAGAGCTGGCGGGGGATGTTCTCCTTCAGCTTCTCGCACAGCCGGCGGGCACGGGGATAAGCCTTGTCCTTGTGGGCGATGAAGCTGAGGGCGTCCACACCGTCGCCGTTCAGGAGCAGGTCCACTTTCACCAGCTCGCTGGGACGGTAGCCGGACAGCTCATAGTCCAGCGAGGCATAGCCCTTGGTGTTGGCCTTCAGGGTGTCAAAAAAGTCGTAGATGATCTCGTTGAGGGGCATCTGATAGTGGAGCTCCACCAGATGGGTGTCCAGATACTGCATGTCCTTGAACTCGCCCCGGCGATCCTGACACATGGGCATGATGTTGCCCACGTAGTCCTGGGGCGTGATGATGGACACCTTCACGTAGGGCTCCTCGGCGTGCTCGATGGTGCCGGGGTCCGGGTAGTTGTGGGGGTTGTCCACCCGCACCATGGTGCCGTCGGATTTGTAGACGTGGTAGATGACGCTGGGCAGAGTGGTCACCAGATCCAGGTTAAACTCCCGTTCCAGCCGCTCCTGGATGATCTCCATGTGGAGCATGCCCAAAAAGCCGCAGCGGAAGCCGAAGCCCAGCGCCACGGAGGACTCGGGCTCAAAGGTCAGGGAGGCGTCGTTGAGCTGCAGCTTCTCCAGAGCGTCCCGCAGGTCGGGGTATTTGCTGCCGTCCTCGGTGTAGATGCCGCAGTAGACCATGGACTGAGCGGGACGATAGCCGGGCAGCGGCTCTGCGGCGGGATTGTCCGCGCCGGTGATGGTGTCGCCCACCTGGGTGTCCTTCACATTCTTGATGCTGGCGGTAAAATAGCCCACCTCGCCGGCCTGGAGCACGTTGGTGGGCTCGTTGCTCAGGGGCTTGAGGTAGCCGCACTCCAGCACGGTGTACTCGGCGCCGCTGGCCATGAGGCGCACGGTCATGCCCTTGCGGATGGTGCCCTCCATGATGCGGAACAGCACCACCACGCCCACGTAGGGGTCATACTGGCTGTCGAACACCAGCGCGCGGAGCGGCGCGTCGGGATCGCCGGAGGGGGCGGGGATATTCTGCACGATATCCTCCAGAACGGCGTCGATGTTCTGACCCAGCTTGGCGGAGATCTCCGGCGCGTCCAGGGCGGGCAGGCCGATGATGTCCTCCACCTCCTGCTTGGCCTTCAAGGGGTCGGCGGCGGGCAGATCGATCTTGTTGAACACCGGCAGGATCTCCAGATCGTGCTCCATGGCGAGATAGGTGTTGGCCAGCGTCTGGGCCTCCACGCCCTGGGTGGCATCCACCACCAGGACGGCGCCTTCGCAGGCGGCCAGGGAGCGGCTGACCTCGTAGTTGAAGTCCACGTGGCCCGGTGTGTCGATGAGGTTTAGGGCGTAGGTCTCCCCGTCGGCGGCGGTGTACAGCAGGTGCACCGCCCGGGATTTGATGGTGATGCCCCGCTCCCGCTCCAGGTCCATGTTGTCCAGGAGCTGGTTTTCCATGTCCCGTTCCGCCACGGCGTTGCACTTTTCCAGCAGGCGGTCGGCCAGCGTGGACTTGCCGTGGTCGATGTGGGCGATGATGGAGAAATTGCGGATCTTGGATTGATCAAACATGGTGTTACCTCAAATTCTGTGTCACTGCAGGGCGTCCAGATGCTTCCGGGCCCGTGCGTCGGTGTTGTGGATGACCTGGGCGGCGCTCTGCCCAAGCCCGGGATAGTCGGCGGTCAGCGTCTCGCCTGAAATGGGGGGGAAGCTGTCCCTGGGGCAGGCGTCCAGCGCCCGCAGATAGCGGACCTTGCTGGCGCTGAGGTCGGCGTTCACCAGTCCGGCGTCAAAATCAGCGCTGTCAACGGCGAAAAACTCCTCGTTGGCCCCAGCGCGGCGGTAGAGCTGGCGCAGCATCTGATAGAGGGCGGCGCTGAGATAGTCGCCGGCGGCGTTGATGGCCTCCCGGCTGTTCAGCTTGCCCAGCAGATCAAAGAGCACGTTGGCGGTGTTCACCACCAACTTTTTCTGCAGCGTGGCCAGGATACTGCCCTTCAGCGACCCCTTCTCGGCGGTGGAGTCGTACAGATCGTCCGCCCCGATGATGGCACCGTCCCGGCTGAGGGTGCGGCCCAGCAGATAGTCGGCGGACACGTGGTAGAAGTCGCAGGCCTTTACCACAAAGCCCAGGCCGGGCTCCCGAATACCGTTCTCATAGTGGCTCAGCAGCGCCTGGCTGATGCCCAGTGCGGCGGCCGCCTTCCGCTGGGATAATCCCTTCTCCTGCCGCAGCAGGCTCAGAGTGCGGGAAAAGTCAGTTGACATGAAAATTGACCTTCTTTTTTTCAAATACAGGGAGATTATTATACTCCCTGTATTCGAAAATGTAAATAAAAACGGAACAAAAAGCAGAATTATCTTGACGGAAGGGGCAAAAGCGGTTATCATACATTTTGTAACGAATTTGTAACTTTTAGGGGACGCCCGATGAACAGACAGATCCAAAAGAAAAGGACCGGGGTCGACAAGGTGCGCACCTGGGCCAAAAAGTTCATACAGATCTGCGGTCTGCTGCTGAGCTATGCCTGGAAAAATCTGGCGCGGCTGGGCCGGCGGGTTTGGGGCCTTTTGCGGGGGGCTGCGGCGCTGCCCGGCAAGGCGCGGCGCGCGCTGCTGGAGCGGCGCGACAGCCGCTTCCCTGAGTCAGACTACGGCCTGGTGCAGTGGCTGCTGTTTTTGCGCGGCATGATGCCGCGGTTGGGCAGCCTGCTGGGCGAGGGGCTCTTGCGTCGCCGCAAGCGGTCTGCCCGGGGTTCCGGGGTGATTCGCAGCAGGCTGGAGGAGATGCGCATCCATCCGGCGATTTTCCTTGTTGGCTCCATGGCTGTGGCTGCAGCAGCCGTTGCGCTGTCGCTGTATACCATAGGCACGGCCGTATCCTACGATGGCACGGAGCTGTGCGTGGTGGCGGGCGACAAAGAGGTGGACCGAGCCGTGATCTGGGTGGAGAGCATCACCCGCCAGACCTTGAACACGCCTGGTTACAAAGTTGACGGTGAGCTGATCGAGACCCGGCGAAAACTGGTGAATCGAAAGGGCGTGGCATCCAGGGAGACCCTGCAGGTGGCTCTTGCCAAGGAGATCGGGCTGATCGACTACGGCTGTACACTGTACGTGGATGGAGAGGCGGTGGCGGCAACGCGCCATTCCGGCGCTCTGGAAGAGCTGCTGTCACAGCTGAAAAAGGGCTACATCACGGAGAACACGGTGGAGTGCAGCTTTGTGGAGACCGTGGATATCAAGCAGGGGTACGTGGCATGCAGCGACATTCGGAACCTGGGCTATATCGCCGAACTGGTCAACGACACCAAGCAGGGCGAGATCAACTATACCGTGGTGGCGGGAGACACCTATTACGGCATCGCGGACAAATACGGCCTGACGCTGTCCCAACTGCTGGACATGAACCCCGGCTACGACGTGAATATGCTGCACGTGGGCGACGTGCTCACCGTATCCAGGGCCGTGCCCTATCTCACGGTGGTGGACGTGGAGCGGCAGAGCGTCGTGATGGACGTGCCCTACGAGGTGACGTATCAGGATGACCCCAACATGTATCAGGGCGACAGCAAGGTCCTGTCCCCCGGCGAGTATGGCAAGGAGGATGTGACCTCCAACGTCACATACGTCAACGGCGAGGAGAGAGGCCGGCAGGTGGTGGCCCGGGCCATGCTGGTGCAGCCGGTGGCGGAGGTTCAGGCCAGAGGGACCAAGGAGCGGCCCTACTGGCTGCCCACGGGTGTGTTCCGCTGGCCCTGCAACGGCGTTCTCACGTCCCGATATGGCTATCGCCCCATCCCCATCGCCGGAGCGTCCCCCTTCCACAAGGGCATCGACATCGGCAACAGCTACGGTACGCCGATCTGCGCCTCCGACGGCGGCACGGTGGAGTACTCCGGCTGGCAGGGCGGCTACGGCTATCTGGTCATCATCAACCACGGCAACGGTTATAAGACGTATTACGGCCACAACAGCTCCCTGCTGGTCCGCGCCGGCGACCACGTGTATCCCGGCCAGCAGATCGCCCGCATGGGCTCCACGGGTATGTCCACCGGCAACCACTGCCACTTCGGCATCATGCTCAACGGCACGTTTGTGAACCCGCTGAACTATCTGAGATAAATCCTGCTCAAAAACGGCAATGCCGTTTTTGAGCAAAGGGATTGCAGCCTACTGCGCGCACTCGCTTGCGTGAGACGCTCGCACACTTGCAGGCTGAGCGGTGTATTTTGCCGCGTTCACGCCGCGGCAAAAAACGATCAAAGTCTTCGCGCCGTGCGCGGCGCGAACTCTGCGAGGCTTTTTTGACATGCTGAAGGCGCCCCGTTTTCCACGAAAACGGGGCGCCTTGTTTTTCTGTGATTATCAGTCGAACAGGCTCTCCTGCTCGGGAAGGTCGTACTGCCCGATCTGGCGGAACTGGCGGGCGTTTTCCTCGGCCAAGGCGTCCGCGATGGACATTTTGCGGATGACGTTCTTCACGGTCAGATCCAGATCCGTGCCCTCCCGGTAATCGGCGGGAAAGATGAAGTCCACCCGGCGGCGGCTGAGCAGCTCCTCCACGCCCTGTCGGTTGCTGTCCTGATACACGGCGATGGCCTGGCCGCCGTAGGAGCGCATCATCTTCATGCAGGGCACGTCGGAGAGGCCGTCCCCGATGTAGACCATATTGGTAAAGGGGATGCGCTTGCTGTCATCGGGCATGGAGCTGTTGAGGGTGCGGTCGTCGCTGACGTCCAGCACGCCCTTGTTGATGCGGTAGATGAACTGGGTCTTATTGGTGAAGTTGACGTCCAGCTTGGGCCAGGAGGCCAGACCCTCGGCGTCATACAGGAATTCACAGGCGTAGACCTTTTTGAACTCGTGGCAGATGCCGCTGCCCTCGATAATTTCCTTGAGGCCGGAGGAGAGGACGTAGTGCTCGATCTCCACGCCCTGGCTCTCGCCGAAAGCGTTGATGCGGGCAAACCACTCCGTCACGCCGGGAAACAGCTGGATGCTGTGGCCGCACCGGATCAAAAAGTCACGATCCAACCGCAGCCCGCGGCGGCGGCACTCGGCGATCATGGTATACATGTAGGCCAACAGGCCGTCCATGTGGTTTTCGCGGCCAAAGCTGTTGGCAAGGGACCAGAACTCCGCAGGCGTCATGCCCAGAGCCGGGATGAAGGCGTAATTCTGCATGTCGGTGGTGCAGAGGGTTTTGTCAAAATCGTACAGCAGGGCGATAATGGGCTTCATAGGGAACTCCTTGCTTCCAGGGAAAAAGCGGCTCCGCAGAGCCGCTTTTTTCGGGTTTATTCCTGGCCGCTCTGATAGTTGCGGCCGAATTTCAGCTGGTCCAGACTCAGCTTAAAATCCCGGGGGAACACGGCGGTGTCGCCGGTGGGGACCTCGGGCTCGGCAGGGGCAGGCTCCTCCTCCGCCACGGGCTCGGCCTCGGCGGGGGCGGGCTCCTCCACGGCGACGGTGGGCTCGTCCACCACGATGGTGGGCTCGCTCACGGGCTCGGAGGAGACCACGGGTGCGCTCTTGGTCACCGGCATCTCCGGCAGGGCGGCCAAAAATTCCGCCTGCTGTGCGCAGATCTCCTTGGCACGGACGAGAAAATCGCCCAGGCTGCGGCGGCCCAGCTCCAGACGTTCTTCGGCCTGGCGGGTCTCCTCGTTGAGTTGGGCAATGCGGTCAGCAGCGTCGGCCTGGGCCCGTTCCAGGATCTGGGCCTTCTCCGTCTCCGCCTCCTGCTTCATCTTGTCGGCCATACGCTGAGCGGCCAGCAGGGTGGAGCGCATGGCGTCCTCGGTGGCGCGGTACTCCTCGATCTTCTCAGCCAGCACCTTCAGCTTGCTCTTGAGGGTAGCGTTTTCTTTGTAAAGAGACGTGTAATCCTCTGTCAGCGTGTCCAGAAATTCATCCACGGCAGCCATCTGGTAACCGCTGGTGGCAAAGGAGGACTTGGGAAACGCTTTGGTGGAAACTTCCTGCGGTGTCAACATGGTATGATCCCTCCCCAATATGTATGTTTACAGATACAGGCCGTTGTTTTCCAGCTCGTCGATCAGATCGCCCATGATATCCACAGAGTAGGGGGTAATGATGTAGGTGTTGGCGGCGACCTTTTTGATCTTGCCCTCGCCGGCATAGGCTACACCGGACAGGAAGTCCACCAGGCGGCGGGCAATATCTTTGTTGGTGGATTCCAGATTCAGCACCACGGTGCGCTTTTCCCGCAGGTGGTCGGCAATCTCCGAGGCGTTCTCAAAACGCTCCGGCTTCACCAGCACCACCTTCAGCTGGGCGGTGGCGTGGATGTTCACCACCTTGTTGCGGCGGTCCTCTGCTTTACGGTCCTCTTTGCGGTCGTCAAAGAGCGCCTTGTCCGTCTTGGGCTGATCGAATTCTTCCTCTTCGAACTCGTCCTCGCTGTCATAGGGGTGAATGATCTTTTTGAATTCGTCCATGAAACTCATAGCAGAAGCCTCCTAAAAGTTATTTTGTATAGTCTCTCGCGCCGAAAATTGCCGTGCCCAGTCGAACCATATTGCTGCCGCAACGGATGGCGTCGGCAAAATCGCCGCTCATGCCCATGGAGATATATTCCCATTTATTATCGTACATTTTTTCACTTATGTCAACAAAAAGCCGGTGTACTTTCTCAAAATATGGACAATTTTCTCCGGGAAAATGCGCAACAGGTGGTATTGTCATCAATCCGCGGCACTGTATATGGGGGAGTTGGGCAGCCAGCTCGGCTGCGGCGTACACATCGGCGGGGGTAAAGCCGCTCTTGGCCTCCTCGCCGCCGATGTTCACTTCCAGCAGAATATCCTGCACCAGCTCCTGGCGCGCGGCCTCTTTTTCAATCTCCCGCAGCAGCGCCTCGCTGCCGACGGACTGGATCAGAGCGGTTTTGCCCACCACCTGGCGCACCTTGTTGCGCTGCAGGTGGCCGATGAAGTGGAGGGGGACACCGTCGTAGGCGTGTTCAGCCAGCTTCTTTGTCATCTCCTGGACGCGGTTTTCCCCCAGTGCGTCGATGCCGGCGGCAATAGCCCGGCGGCAGGTGGCGGCGTCGTTCATTTTGCTGGCGCCAACCAGGGTGATCTGGGCGCCGACGCGGCCGCTCTCACGGGCTGCTTCATCGATTTCCTCGCGGAGGAGGGCCATTTTTTCCTCAAGGGTCATAGGGAACAGATCTCCTTTCTTTACCGGACGACCAGGCCGTTTTCCAGCTTGTTGGCGGTGATGATAATCTCGTCACCGGCACGGAGAATGGCTGTGCCGAGAGCGGCCTCCGTGGGCCGGACCAGCATGTAGTTGTCGCCACGGAAGATAATCCGGACAGGTTTGAACTTTGCGCTGGAGCCAACCACGCAGTAGACGCCTGCGTTGCCGTTGGCATCCAGCCGCAGGGAGGTGGTGGGAACACGCAATCCGCTGTATGTGTTGAGGATCAGCTCAGCGGCCTGGGAACGCAGCTGTGTGGTTTGGGCAATGTAGTTCCGGCAGGAGAAAACCACCGCGACCTGACCGTTCTCCGGCTGGCTGACAGAGCGGACCTGAACGGATACGTCCTGGGTCATCCCCTTGGCCATACGCAGCAGCACGGATCGGCCGGGCCGCAGATCACCGGCGCGCTGGGCGTCCACACAGGCCACGAAGTACCAGGTGTCGCCGTAGATCAGCTTGCCGGCATTGCCGCTGCTGCTGGAGGGGGTGAGCCGCTGCAGCGACGAGGGCGTCACGCCGTCCAGGAAAGCGGGTGTCAGCACGTCCTCATAGCCGTCGCATGCGGCGGAGAAGATGCCGGGCTGCGGGGCGGCGATGGCGTGGGCGCCGGACAGGCTGTCCTTCAGCTGGGAGATCTGTCCCTGGACGGAATCGATTTCCGCCTGGATCTCGTCCACAGAGGAATAGGAGTGGCTGCTCTTCAGGACGGACGCTTTCAGTATGGAGATATCGTCGGACACCGCGGAATAATCTCCGGAGGAGAGATCCTGCCGCAGCGTCAGAATGCTGCCGGTAATGGAGCTGTCCAGCTTCAGCGCGGCGTCGTTATCCAGAATGGAGGTCAGGGCAAATTCCAACTGCTGCAGCTGCAGCTCCAGCGTGTCGATCTGCGCCACGGTCTCCAGCGTTTGGCTGTTGTCGTATGCCATGGCGAAGGTCTGACCATAGCCCACCTTCTGCCCCTCATCCAGGGGGTGCGTCAGCGTGGCAGCGTCCGAGTGGAAGGTCTCCTCCTGGCGCACTACCCAGCCGTTGACGGAGATGCTGTCATCTGCCACGGCCTCATAGGTGAGGGTGGTGGAAAAGGGGTTGGTCAGATACTGGTAGATCTGGACCCCGAAGTACAGCACCACCGCCGCCAGCACGACGGCGGACAGGATTTTGAAGGCGGGTGAAGATTTCATGGCAAATACCTCTTTATTTCTCCTCTGCCTCCTCCGTCAGAAGAACGGGGTGCAGGGGGGCGATGGTGGAGATCGCGTGCTTGTAGATGACCTGCTGGCGGCCCTCGCTGTCCAGCACCACCACAAAGCAGTCAAAGCCGCTGACGGTGCCCCGCAGCTGGAAGCCGTTCACCAGAAAGACGGTGACGGGGGTGCCCTGCTTGCGGATGCGGGTCAGAAAGATCTCCTGTAAATTGTTCGTCTTTTGCATATCGTCTGCTCCTTTTATCTTTGTGCAGGCGATATGGCTCGTCCTCGCCTGCCGAGCTTAGGATACCCCCTCGGCAAGGAGGATTTCTGTCGCTTTCTGTAGGGCGGCGGGGAAATTCGGCTCTTTTTCCCAGAAGAGCCAGTGAATGTTCGGGTTTCGGCGCAGCCAGGTGAGCTGGCGCTTGGCGTACTGCCGGGAGCGGAGCTTGACCTCCTCCACGGCCTCCGGCTCGGTGATCTCCCCCCGGTCCACCGCCAGGAACTGCTTGTAGCCGATGGCCTGCAGGGCGGTGGCGCCCGGCGGCAATCCGGCGGAGAGCAGGCTGCGGACCTCTTGTAAAAGCCCCTGCTCCACCATTTTGTCCACACGGCGGTCGATCCGGTCCCGGAGATCCTGCCGGTTGGCGAAGTCCAGGCCGATATACACGGCGTCGTAGCGGGGCGGCACTTCCCGGGTGCGGCGGTCGTGGGCGGTGATGGTCTCCCCCGTCTCCTGCCATACCTCCAGGGCACGGATGATCCGCTTTTCATCCTTCAGGTGCAGTTTGGCGGCTGCCTCCGGGTCGATTTGCCGCAGTTCGTCCAGAAGAACGGCGGCGCCCTCGGTTTCCATCCGCTTTTGCAAAGTCTGCCGGGTGGCGGTGCCCTGGTGCCCCTGGGCGAAGTCGGTGCCCCGGATCAGGGCGTCAAGCCACAGTCCGGTACCGCCCACCAGAACGGGCAGCCTGCCCCGGCTCAGGATATCCTGCACGCAGCGGTCGGCCTCGGCGACGTACCGGGCCACGGACCAGCTCTGGTTGGGGTCCGCCACGGCGATCATGTGATGGGGAACGCCCTCCATCTCCTCGGCGGTGGGGGCCGCCGTACCGATGGTCATGCCCCGGTAGATCTGCATGGAGTCCACCGAAACGACCTCGCCGCCAAACCGGCGGGCCAGGGCCACGCCCATTTTCGTTTTTCCGCTGGCGGTGGGACCCACCACGCACACGACTTTCGGCATAAACGCTCCTTTTACGCCCGCTTGAACATCTTCTCGATCTCGTACCGGGTCAGCTTGTATTTCACCGGCCTGCCGTGGGGGCAGTACTGGATTTTACCGGACTGCACCTGCTCCACCAGAGCGCGGAGCTCCGCCGGGGAGGTGTCCATTCCCGCCTTGATGGCGCTCTTGCAGGCCATGGTGTGGTAGAGCTCGTCCCGCGCTCCGGCGGGATCGGCCCGGCCCAGCGCCAGCTTCTGCCCCAGCTCCTCCAACGTGGAAGACGCGTCCTCCGGGCGGATGTCGGCGGGGATCTCCCGCACCAGCACCGTGCCGCCGCCGAAGTCCTCGCAGACGAAGCCGAACTGCCGGAGCGTGTCCAGATGCTCCAGCACGGCGCCATAGCTGTCGCCCTCCAGGTCGACGGTCAGCGGCGTCAGCAGGGGCTGGGCCATCAGTGGTTCGGAATGGGCCTTCAGGGCGTCGAAGCGGATCCGCTCATGTGCGGCGTGCTTGTCGATGAGCCACACGTTGCTGTGGCTGTCCTCGCAGATGATATAGGTTTTCAGCACCTCCCCCACGATGCGCCAGGGAGCTTCGGTCTCCGGCTCCATGGCCTGCTGGACCGGCTCCGGCTCTTTTTCCTTCACAGGAGGGGCGGGGGGAGGTGTGATATGATAGGTAACCTCCCGGCCGCCGCTGACCGTCTCTGCGACAAAGGGCTTTTGCGGCTCCGGGACCACGTCCCGGACGTAGACCGTCTGCCCCTTGGGGACGGCGGGCACCGCCGGGCGTGAGGTGTAGGACCCCACCGGCGGTTTGGCGGCGGGTGGCGGCGTGACCTGGGCGGCCTTTGCCTTAAACTGCTCCGCCGTCATGGTCTGGTAAAAGGGTTCCTCCTTCTTAGGCGGTTGAGCCGGTCTGTTCTGACCGTTCAGCGTGTCCAGCACAGTGTAGTACACCGCGTCAAACACCGGCTTGTCGGCGGCGAACTTTACCACCGTCTTGGCAGGATGCACATTTACATCTACCTGCTGCATGGGCAAAGTGATGTGCAGCACGCAGCCGGGGAACTTCCCCTTCATGATCTGATTGCGGTAGGCCTCCTCCAGAGCGGCGGAGAGGAGCTGGGACTTGACGAACCGCCCGTTGACAAAGAAGATCTGCCTTGCCCGGGTCCCGTGGCCGTGGAGTGGTTCGGTGACGAAGCCCTCCACCGATACGGCGTCGCCGCTGCCGTGGATAGGCAGCAGATGCAGGGCGAAGTCACGGCCCAGGGCGGCGTAAATGGCGCTTTGCAGCCGCCCGTCACCGGGGGTGTGGAGCGCTTCGGCGCCGTCCCGCAGCAGCTTGAAGGAGATCTCCGGGTGGCTCAGGGCCAGATGGGTGACAATGCTGGTGACGGCTGCGCCCTCGGCGCTGTCCTTCTTCATGAATTTCATCCGGGCAGGCGTGTTGTAAAAGAGGTCCCGCACCACGATGGTAGTGCCCTCCGGGCAGCCGGAGGGGCGCACCTCACCGGGTACGCCGCCTTCCAGGTGGAGGGTGGCGCCGGCCTCGGCTCCCACCGTGCGGGAGAGGATGTCCACCCGGCTCACGGCGCTGATGGCGGCCAGCGCCTCGCCCCGGAAGCCCAGGGTGCCGATGGCGGCAAGATCCTCCGCCGTGCGCAGCTTGCTGGTGGCGTGGCGCAGAAAGGCCACGGGCAGCTGCTCCGGCGCGATGCCGCAGCCGTTGTCGGTGATGCGCAGATAGGTCAGACCTCCCCGCTCGAGCTCCACCACGATGGCGGATGCGCCGGCGTCCATGGCGTTCTCAAGCAGCTCCTTGGCCACGCTGGCGGGCCGTTCCACCACCTCGCCGGCGGCGATCAGGTCGGCTACGTGCTTGTCCAGTTGTCTGATCTCAGGCATGAAAATCCCTCCTTTGGGGAAAACGTCTTGTTATAGCTTGCTTTTCAGTTCGTACAGCAGATTCAGAGCCTCCAGCGGGCTCAGGGTGTCCACCTGGCAGCGGCGGATAGTCTCCGCCACCTCGCTCTCGGCCATGGCGGCAAAGGAGACCTGGTCATCCGGCTGCTGCTCGTGGGCGGCCGGCTTGCCGGACTCCTCCTCCAATTGGCGAAGAATCTTCCGGGCACGGCTCACCACCTGGGCGGGGAGACCTGCCAGCTGTGCCACCTCAATGCCGTAGCTGCGGTCGGCGCCGCCGGGGATGATCTTGCGCAGGAAGATGATCTCCTCGCCCCGGGTGCGCACGGCAATGTTATAGTTTTTCACACCGGGCAGGCTGTTCTCCAGCTCGGTGAGCTCGTGGTAGTGGGTGGCGAACAGGGTCTTGGCCCCCAGCTTCTTGGGGTCGGCGCAGTACTCCAGCACCGCCCGGGCGATGGACATACCGTCGAAGGTGGAGGTGCCCCGGCCGATCTCATCCAGGATCAGCAGGCTCTGGGCCGTGGCGTGGTGGAGGATCTCGCTGACCTCCGTCATCTCCACCATGAAGGTGGACTGCCCGGCGCTGAGATCGTCGCTGGCGCCGATGCGGGTAAAGATCCGGTCCACGATACCCAGATGGGCAGCACGGGCGGGGACGAAGGAGCCCACCTGTGCCATCAGCACGATGAGGGCCACCTGGCGCATGTAGGTGGATTTGCCCGCCATGTTGGGGCCGGTGATGATGGCCACCCGGTTTTCACTGCTGCCCATATAGGTGTCGTTGGGCACGAACAGGGCGTCGGTGCGCATCTGCTCCACCACGGGATGGCGTCCGTCGTGGATCTCGATGACGCCGGACTCGTCCACGGCGGGGCAGCAGTAATTGTTCTTCACCGCCACGGCGGCGAAGGAGCACAACGTGTCGATCTCCGCCACGGCGGCGGCGGTCTGCTGCACGCGGCCCACCTGGGCGGCCACCTTCAGCCGCAGGTCGGTGAACAATTCGTATTCCAGGGCGGAAACCCGGTCGGCGGCGGTGAGGATGTCGCTCTCCAGGTCCTTTAGCTCCTGGGTGATGTAGCGCTCGCCGTTCACCAGGGTCTGCTTGCGGATATAGGTTTCCGGCACCTGGTCCTTGAAGGAGTTGGACACCTCAATGTAGTAGCCGAACACCTTGTTGTAGCCGATTTTCAACGTGCGAATGCCGGTCTTTTCCTTTTCGCTTGCCTCCATCTCAGCGATGATGCCCTTGCCGCCGTGGAGGATCGAGCGCAGGCGGTCCACCTCCGGGTGGAAGCCGTCCCGGATGAACTCGCCCTCCCGCACGGAGAAGGGGGGCTCGTCCACCAGCGTCCGGCCGATCAGTGCGGCCAGATCGTTTAAATCATCCAGCTGCTCATCCAGCTCCCGGAGCCGTCCCTTGGGGAAGGCGGCCAGCTGTGCCTTTACCGTGGGCAGGCGCTCCATGGCGTTGCGCAGGGCCACCAGGTCCCGGCCGCCGGCGCTCCCGTAGACGATGCGGCCGATGAGCCGCTCCATGTCAGCGATGCCCTGGAGGGCCAGGATCAGCTCCTGCCGCTCCATGGTGTGGTCCACCAGGGCGGACACGGCGTCCAGCCGACGGTTCACGGCGGTTACGCTGAGGAGCGGCCGCTCCAGCCAGGAGCGCAGACACCGGGCGCCCATGGCGGTCTTGGTCTTATCCAGCACCCACAGCAGGCTCCCCTTCTTCTCCTTGGAGCGCAGGGTCTCCGTCAGCTCCAGATTGCGCCGGGCGGTGAGATCCAGCTCCATGAACTGGCCCTCCCGGTAGAAATCCAGGTCGTCAATGTGGCTCAGGTCGGTTTTCTGTGTCTCGTGGAGATAGCCCAGCAGGGCGCCCAGGGCCAGCACGGCGGCGCCGTTGTTCCGGGGGAGGCGCTCAAAGGCCTCGTCGCCGAACTGGGCGCGGACGGCCTTTTCCGCCGCTTCCATCTGGAAGCGCCCGGCGGGTAGCTTCTCCATGTGGCAGTGATATTTGTTCTCCAGCGTGCCGTGGAGTGTCTCGTTGAAAAAGGCGGTTTCATTCAGCACCGCCTCGGCGGGGGAAAACCGGCCCAGCTCGTTGAGAAGATGGGTCAGCCGCTCGGGACCGGAAAAGGCGGTGGCGTGGGTCTGGCCGGTGGAGATATCGCAGGCGCACAGCGCGGCGTTGTCGTCGTCTAAGTAGATCCCGGCGCAGAAGTTGGAGCGCCCCTCCTCCAGACACGCGCTGTCGATGACGGTGCCAGGGGTCACCACCCGGATGATGTCCCGCTTTACCAGGCCCTTGGCGGTGGCGGGGTCCTCGGTCTGCTCGCAGATGGCAACCTTGTAGCCCTTGGCGATGAGCCGGGCGATGTAGGCGTCGGAGGCGTGGTAGGGGATGCCGCACATGGGCACCTTCTCGTCGAAGGTCTTGGTCTTGTCCTTATCCCGTGTGGTCAGCGTCAGATCCAGCTCCCGGGAGGCGGTGCGGGCGTCGGCGCCGAACATCTCGTAAAAGTCGCCCAGGCGGAAGAACAGGATCGAGTCGGGATTCTGTTCCTTGATCTCCATATATTGCCGCATCATGGGCGTCAGTTCAGCCATGTCAGTCATTCCTTTCACTCTTCACCCGGCACGGCGACAGCATGTCAAGCGGGTGTGTGCCATTCAGCATCGCAGATTTCGCGCCGTGCGCGGCGCGAAGAAATGTAATCATTTTTTGCCGCGGCGTGTACGTGGCAAAAAATACTTCTCAGCCTGCGCAGTGTGCGAGCAAAGCGAGTGCGCGCAGAAGGCTGAAATCTCGCTCATCTGATACGGCAAGGCCGTATCAGATGATGGAACCGAACAGCGCCCAGGTGTTGCTGTCGGTGATCTTCACGGTCTGGTAGGTGCCGAGAACGGCCTTGTCCCCGGTGAGATGCACCAGCCGTCCCCCTGCCGTCCGGCCCTGGAGGGGCCAGCGGAGGTCGCCGCTCTCCTCATCCACCAGCACACGGACGGTGTCGCCCACATATTGGGCGTGGATCTCGGCGGAGATGGCGTTCTGGGTGTCACACAGCTTGTCGAACCATTTCTGCTTCTCGCTGCGGGGCACCGGGTCCTCCATTTTGGCGGCGGGTGTGCCGGGCCGGGGGGAGAAGATGAAGGTGAACAGGGCGTCAAAGCGCACCTTTTCCACCAGGGCCACCGTCTCCATGGCCTCGCTCTCCGTCTCGCCGGGGAAGCCGATGATCACGTCGCTGGTCAGCACCAGATCCGGCATGACCTTCCGGGCGTAGGTGATGAGGTCCAGATATTTTTCCACGTTGTAGGGCCGGTTCATGGCCCGGAGCACCCGGTCGCTGCCGGACTGGACCGGCAGGTGGAGCTGGTGGGCCACGTGACGGCTCCTGGCCATGGTGTCAAAGAGCTTGCAGCTGGCGTCCTTGGGCTGGGAGGACATGAAGCGGATCACATAGTCGCCGGGGATCTGGTCGATGGCGGAGAGCAGGTCGGCAAAGTCCCACGGGGTGTCCAGATCCTTTCCGTAGGAGTTGACGTTCTGGCCCAGCAGGGTGATCTCCTTATACCCGGCCTCGGCCAGCTCCCGGACCTCGGCCAGGATGCGCTCCGGCTCACGGCTCCGCTCCCGGCCCCGGACGTAGGGCACGATGCAATAGGAGCAGAAGTTGTTGCACCCGTACATGATGGAGACCCAGGCCCGGATATTGCCCTCCCGCACCACGGGAATGCCCTCGGCGATCTGACCCGGCTCGTCGGCCACACTGAAGACCCGGCGGCGACGGGTATAGACCTGGTGCAGCAGCTCCGGGAAGCGCCACAGGGCCTGGGGTCCGAACACCAGATCCACGTGGCGGTAGGACTTGCGCACCCGCTCGGCCACCTCCGGCCGCTGGGCCATGCAGCCGCACAGACAGATGATCTGCTCCGGGTTGGCCTTCTTGGTGTGGGTCAGTGCGCCCAGATTGCCGTAGACCCGCTGCTCGGCGTGGTCCCGGATGGCGCAGGTGTTCAGCACCACAATGTCGGCCTCCTCCGCCTTATCGGTGAAGGCGCAGCCCATGGCCTCCAGCATGCCCATGATGAGCTGGCTGTCCGCCACGTTCTGCTGGCAGCCGAAGGTATCCACCATGGCCTTGGGCGCACGGCCCCGGCCCTCGTGGATGGCGCGAATTTTATCGGTGAAATCCCGCTGACGGGCAAGCTGTTCCTCCGTCAGAACGACCTTTGTTCTCTCCAAATGATACCTCCCGGCGTCTGCGCACCTTTGGCAGGCGCTACTCCTCGAGTTTAATTATGTTATTATAGCACGAAATCAACCGTGTGACAAGAAAGGACAGGGAATTTAGTTGCAAAAACGGCCTGCTTGGGGTATGATAACGAAAAACCATTCTGCAAGGAGAGTTCTATGCTGTACGCGCTGATCGTCATCGCCCTGATCGCCGCCGACCAGGGCCTGAAATACTGGGTGGTGAGCCACCTGGCGCTGGGGGAGTCCGCCCCCTTTCTGCCGGGCGTGATGCAACTGACCCGGCTCCACAACACAGGCGCCGCCTGGTCCAGCTTCAGCGGCATGACCACCATGCTCTCTGTGGTCACGGTAGTGCTGATGGCGGGCGTTTTGTGGCTGCTGATCAAAAAGATCGTCCGCCATCCCATGGGCGTGGCGGGCTGCCTGCTGATTCTGGGCGGCGGCCTGGGCAATCTGATCGACCGGGTGTTCCGGGGCTATGTGGTGGATATGTTTGATATCCAGCTGTTTCAGTACCCCATTTTCAACCTGGCCGACTGCTTCGTGGTGATCGGCGCCATTCTGGGCGGCATTTATTACCTGTTCCTCTACGAAAAGACAGATAAAAAGGAGAAACCCCATGACCCGGACGCTGACAGCGCCAAGTGAACACAGCGGCGAGCGCCTGGACAGCTATCTGGCCGATGCACTGGAGATCTCCCGCAGCGCCGCTGCCCGCCTCCTGGAGGAGGGGCGGGTGACGATGGGGGAGAAAGCCCTGCCCAAAAATTACCGCATCGCCGGCGGCGAAGAGCTGGCCGTGGATATCCCCGAGCCGGAGGATGCGGAGGTGGCGGCTCAGGACATCCCTTTGGACGTGGTCTATGAGGACGATGACGTGATCGTTGTCAACAAGCCCACCGGCATGGTGGTCCATCCCGCCCCCGGCCACAGCGACGGCACCCTTGTCAACGCCCTGCTACACCACTGCGCCGGCAGCCTCTCCGGCGTCGGCGGGGAGAAGCGCCCCGGCATCGTCCACCGCATCGACCGGGACACCAGCGGCCTCATCATCGCCGCCAAAAACGACGCCGCCCACCTGGGCCTCTCCGCCCAGCTGGCGGACCACACCCTGGCCCGGACCTACGAGTGTCTGGTGACGGGCAACCTCAGAGAGGACAACGGCACGGTGGACGCGCCCATCGGCCGCCACCCCACCGACCGGAAGAAAATGGCGGTGACGGCAAAGGGCCGCCGCGCCGTGACCCACTGGGAGGTCATCGCCCGGTATCCGGGCGTCACCCACGTCCGCTGCCGCCTGGAGACGGGGCGCACCCACCAGATTCGTGTCCACATGGCCCACATGGGCCACCCCATCCTGGGTGACACGGTGTACGGCGCCAAAAAGCCGGTGCCCGGTCTCACGGGCCAGTGCCTCCACGCCGTGGGTCTGCGGTTCATCCACCCCCGAACCGGAGAGCCCGTGGAGCTCCACTGCGACCTTCCGGAGGAGTTCAAGGCGTACCTCCGCAAGCTGGAGAGCCGGGGCTGAAAAGCAAAAAATATGGGTTTTCAAAAGAAAAGTGTTGACAATCCCGTCCACATGCGGTAATATACTACCGCTGTCCGCGCGGTTAGCTCAGCTGGTAGAGCACATGCTTGACGTGCATGGGGTCACAGGTTCGAGTCCTGTACCGCGCACCAACAAAGAAACCTCTTTTGCCTTGATAGGCAAAAGAGGTTTCTTTGTTGTTTTCAACGACGGAGTTTGGTATAATCACCTCAACAGATTGGGATTTGACGAGGTAAATATGATTATTCTGATTACAGGCGCATCTCATACAGGAAAAACACTTTTGGCACAGAGGATGCTTGAAAAGTATCAATATCCGTATTTGTCCATTGATCACTTGAAAATGGGCTTGATTCGCAGTGGAAAAACAGATCTTACTCCAGAAGACGATGATGCCCTGACAAATTACCTGTGGCCGGTCGTCCGTGAAATGATAAAAACCGCAATCGAGAATCAGCAGAACCTGATCGTGGAAGGTTGTTATATTCCGTATGACTGGAGGCGATATTTCGACGAACAGTATTTGCAGGCGATACGGTTTATTTGTCTTGCTATGACAGAGGCGTATATTGATGCACATTTTTGTGAGATTAAGGCACACAGTTTTGATATAGAATCACGGTTGGATGATTCTGGCTGCACGATTGAGAGAGTCAAAACCGACAACAGAATATACATCGATGAATTTCGATCTGCCGGTGAACAGGTAGTGTTGATTGATTCCGACTTTCATCATGTATTTAAGGAGCTTTTATCCGGCCAACTTCCTGTTTGACGAGCGGACAGCTCGTTACGCTTGTAGTTTCTTTTCTTGAAAACGTGCGGCTGTACGACTTTTACAAAAAGAGAGCTTGCTTATGCAAGCTCTCTTTTTTGCGCAATGTCCCTTGCGCCGGGCTGAAACGAATCGGGCAGAATGTTTCGCCAGCTTCCCGCCCAAAAGAATGATGCCGTGTTTCTTATGCGGCAAAGCCGATTTTTCTTTCGGGCAAGGACACATCAGCCGGATGGGAAAACAAAAAGTCCTCTTCCGTGAGCACATAGTCATGGACGCTTTCGTGTTTGCCGCTGCCGTAAACCCGGGAGGCATATTCAAGGATGGCGTTTTCCACAAGATTTCTGCAAAAGCGCCCGTTTCCCATGCCGGGATTGAGCGCGGCCTGCGCGCAGATGGACGCGACTTTTTTTTCCGCATCGGGCCGGATGGCAAAGCCCCGTTTCTTTGCTTCCAGCCGGGCGATCTGAACCATTTCCCCGGCAGAGTAATCGCTGAAATCAATGCGAAACGGCACACGCGACCTCAGCCCGGGGTTTTTTAAGAAGAATTCCTCCATTTTATCGGGGTAGCCGGCAAAGATCACGATCGTCCTGTCGCGCCGGTTTTCCATCTCCTGTACGATGGTGTTGATTGCCTCGTCTCCAAATGTGCCCTCGGTGTTCTCCACAAGGGAATATGCTTCATCAATAAAGAGAAGTTTTCCCTCGGCCCGCTGGAACACGGATCTGACCTTGTCTGCCGTCTGTCCCTCGTATCGCGCCACCAGATCCGCTCTGCCCACCTCAACGAGCTTGCTGCCGGAGAGCAGTCCCAGCTGGTGGAAGATGCCAGCCACAATTCTTGCGACGGTGGTTTTCGCCGTGCCGGGATTTCCGGTGAACTCCATGTTGAGCACCAGCGGGAGTGTCTTCCTCCCCTGCTCATCCATCTCCTGTTTCATCCGGGCAAAGGAGGCAATTTTCCGAATCTGACCCTTGACGCCGTTCAAACCGATCAATTCGTCCAGCATGGCGAAATAATCGGGTTCCTCCAGCGGGGACGGAGCAAAGGCCGCCTTTCCGGTCACTTCCGACAGCTTCTGCCTGATCTCAATCACGCCCTTTCTGCCCAGATTGCGGATCTGCATCAGGTCATCCTCCGTTAGCGAATACAGATCTTCAACATAGTGGTACCCCGATCTTCTTAAGCAATTATAGCTGCGGACGCTCAGATCCAGGTCCTCGATGGGCGTGCAGCTCACCGGCCGATCCTGCCCAGCCGCAACCGGAGCAGGCGACGCGGACAGCTGCTTGTCAGAGGCCGGTTCTTTCTCGGATCGCTTCATCATGAGCGCTGATAATAACCCCGATAGCCCCAATCTAAATTGTTCTGCTGAAAGACCTGCCGGTTCATGTGGTGCTTCTTCCTTGAAATAGGTCACATCAACCGCGGCGGTATTGGGAAACGTCATGGACAGCATAGTCCTCATTCTCAGCGTCATTTCCTCCGGCAGGCTGATAAGGATCACCCCCTGGCCGCTGCTCGATGCCAGGAGGTGGATGATGCCGTTTGCCTCATCCATGGATGTGAGAAGCTCCCCAAAGCATTTTTCGCCAACGGGACTTGAACGATCATCGTCATCGTAATCATATTTTCCTGCATCCCGGATCCCCTCACGGACAACGCGGCTTTCGGCGTATTGAAGCAGATAAATCTGGCGGGAGCTTTGGCAACTGCCGTCAATGGGGGAACTGTCACTGCTGATTCCGGCGGAACAATGATGGAAGATCCAACGAAAATCGTCCTGCGTTACCGCAACGCCCGAGCTTGAATACGCGAGCACCCGGCGGTCGTCTCTATGCCGGGCCGCAATCTGCAAGCCAAGGCATTCGCCGTCGGAGAGCAGAGATGCCGCCTGCAAAAATCTCCAGCAAGCGCCGGAGGCATAGCTGTCTCGCTCGATATAGGAGTCATATTCCCTGAATGCCAGGGACACTGAATGGAACATTTTGCCGTCGATCATACGAAAGATGTTATTTGTCATATACGAATCCTCCCTTTCTGTTGGTTGACGATTCCTTTTAGCATCCACCGCAGGCCTGCCGGCCGGTTTCCTTGGCACGCTCGCCGCCCTCGGGCGGGTCCTGGCGCTGCTTCCCCGGACCGTCCGCCGGATCCTGTCTGCGGATCGTTCAGTTGTCAAGGTGCGTATTCCCGGCACGGCAAAAAAGCCGATGCTTTGACAGGAAGACAAATGGGCATAGTACACCCACGGAAATACCATTCGTCTTTCTATCAAAGCATCGGCTTGAAACAGTCAATACTATTGTCGATTTGTCATGCTATCATATATGCCCCGAAAAGTCAACCCTGAAATCACCTCTCGGACGATCTGATTTCATACTTCTTTAATATTTGACATATTGACGGATTTTTTGTCATTTAGTAAAATAAGATTATAGTATTTTTAATACTGGACAGCTATTTACAGACAGGATGGCAGGACACGCAGGACGCGGAACAGAGCATAACGTGCACGAAAAACGATTTGGGAAAGGAGATGTTTGCGGTGATTCAGGACAAATATTTGATAACGGATGATTACAGATCCGCCAGCATAGAGATACTGGTGGAAAATCTGCCCGCATTAAGAGCGAGAATCGGCATCACACAGGAAGAACTCGCAAACATACTTGGCATATCCCGGCAGACATTCTACTCTCTTGAGGGCGGGCGACGGGAAATGTCGTGGGCCATGTTCCTCGCCATCGTTTTTATTTTTGACTCTGTCAAAGAGACGTCTGAAATGATCAGGGCACTGAGGATCTATCCAATCGATTTATTTATGCAGTTCAATGGTGAACTGGAAGCGCCGAGACGGGAATAGGGTTCTTTGATGAAAGAGACAGGTGAGCTGCATGAACCGGCAAAAGATTACCAAGCAAGAACTAAAGAAGTTAAGGGGCCAGCTGCTGTCGGGGCAGAACCCGCAGAAGCGGGCGGCGTATAGAGCGCCGGCGGCGAAGGAGAGGTCCGCTGCTTATGAGGCAGGGTGTAACAACGAGGATCGCAGCGAGCAGGACCTGGAAAACGAAATGGCTCTTTGACGCCCCACAGTAAAAACAACAGGACGATACTATAGAAAGAGGGTATGGACGTATGCCTATCAGCCATGAGGTCGTATATGGAGGGCTTCTGGAGCACAACACACCCCCACCCGACACCATGAACGCGGTGATCCACGTTCCGGGTGAGTTTAAGGGCAAAAAAACATCCTTTGGCCTGACGGAAGATATGCTCAGCAAGCACATCCTCCTTGTAGGCGGTACGGGATGCGGAAAGACCAATCTGTTCTATCACATGGTGGAGCAGATCAAACGCAGGCTGACCCCCAATGACGTTGTTCTGATTTTCGACAGCAAGGGCGATTTTTACAGCAAATTTTACTCCAAGGGCGATATTGTAATCGGAAACTCTGTTCAGTACAGAAAGATGTCTGAGCGCTGGAACATTTACGAGGAGATCACAGCGGATGGCAAGGACTCCGTTTCTATGATCCAGAACACGCAGGAGATCTGCAAATCCCTTTTTGCCGATCTGGTTGAGAGAAACAGCAGCAACCCCTTCTTTCCGATTGCGGCCAGAGATCTGCTCGCATCCATTATGATCGCACTGGTAAAAAACGGCGTTGTCCCCAATAATGAAGATCTGAAGAAGTACATAGATTCCGCGTCCGTTGAGACACTTCGCGAATTGCTCAAAAATCACCCGGATCTGGCCTCTGTGGCTTCTTATATCGGGGGGAAGTCCGGAACACAGGCGCAGGGCGTCCTCTCCGAAATGTATTCTGTCACACGAGACGTTCTGACAGGCGTGTTTGCGGACGTGGGCGATTTTTCCATGAGAAAATTCATTCGCCGGAAGGGCGGCAGGATCGCCTTCATCGAATATGACCTCTCCATCGGCGACGTGCTTTCCCCCATTTATACGCTGCTGTTCGACCTTGCCCTGAAGGAGGCGCTGGGCAGAACGGCGTCCCAGGGAAACGTGTATTTGATCGTTGATGAATTGAAGCTCCTTCCCAACCTCCGGCATCTGGAGGACGGCATCAACTTCGGCCGGAGCCTGGGCGTGAAGATCCTGGCCGGACTGCAAAGCATCGATCAGCTGAACGCAAACTACAGCAATGTAACAAAGGCAAAGAACGCGGTGTCCGGTTTTTCCTCTGTATTTGCGTTCCATCAGAACGATTACTCCACCAGGGAATACGTCAGCCAGCTGATGGGGAAAAACATGATCCTGGAATCGTTCCCCGAAGCAGACGGAAGCAATCACTACGAAAAACGCGAAGGATATGTGGTGGAAGACTGGGATCTGACCGGCCTTTCTGTGGGTGAGGCGATTGTCAGCCTTCCGTCTGCCGCACCGTTCCGCTTCAAGTTTGATAGATACAATAAGTAATAAGGAGGCGAGGCCAGGTGGGCTTTTTTGGCGGCATGATGGGCGGCGCACAGTCTGCGTCGATGTGGACCGGCAACATGATCTATACCGCCCTGCAGAATTCCCGAACCAAAAAGGAGATACGCGCCTTATATAAACACGCATCGGAGGCAAATTTTCAAAATCGGGCCGTTGCCCTGCTTCCGGGATTTAACAAACAGCAGCTGCTCCTTACGTCCGGAGAACCCGACGACAATGACGTGTACGATTACCAGTCCAAGAGCAAGACGGCGGCACTGGACTATATATGGGGAGAGGACGATACCCCCAACAGTGTTATCGTGTCCGGCGGCCAGAACGAAGAGAGGGTATGCGCGCTCATACCCTTTGTTCACAAGGCTCAAACAGAAAATATGCCGGTTATTGCGCTGCACACGGGCAACCAAAAACTTGAGCAGATGCTTCAGAACCACAGCAGAGGGTGCGAATTCATCTCGCGCGGCGGGTTGTTTTATGACGTGTTTCGCGGCATGCCGACGGATGATATCGCCTTTCTCCTGTATGAGACCATGCCCGATGATATCGCCACCCCGGGCGCTGAATCGCTGCTGCGTGCGCTGATCGAGGTCCTTCTGCTTACGGATGGAAAGATTACGACTCACAATCTGGCGTCGTTTCCGCTGATCTCGCTGAAAACCAAAATCGACGCCATGCAGAAGGGCGGCCTTCTGACCGCCGATGAGTACGCTGAAATCAATCACTACTACATGGCGGGCTCTTCCAATTCGGATGCCGTGCGTATCTTCCTGAACCGACTGGCCCGGCAGTCAGAGGCAGTATACGGCAAACCGATGTCCAACTTCTCCAACATAAAGAAGATGATGAATCAAAAGGGCGTAATTGCCATTGACGTGGGCGGCTCCGGCAACGACCTGCTGGTCTCTCTGGTACTCAACCATCTGCTGCTGCTGCAAAGCCAGGGCAAAGAGTTTGCAGTCCTTCTTGATAACATCCCCATATCAAGGCATGAGAAGATCTGCGATGTGCTTCGCGGCCGCCCGTGCGCGATCAGCAGCCAGGATTTTGTCTCATCCTTGTTTGGAGGGGAACAAAAGGGAGACGATCTGTTTTCGGAGATCATGGGAAACGTGGAAACAACGGTGCTGTTCCGACACGCGTCGGGGTCTTCCTGTCAAAAATGGTCTGAGCATCTGGGAAAATACCGGAAGATACGCATACGGTATAACATCTCGCAGAACAACGCCTTTATGAACACCAGCAATTCGCGCGGTCTGTCTGTGGATGAAGCGGACGAGCCGCGGATCCGGGCGGAAACCCTTGGCAAGCTGGCCAACGGCCTGGCTTGCATCCACAGCATCAACGGAATACTGATTGCAGATGTGAGAGACTCATAAATCAGAATGGAGGATGAGAGCATTGGAAGAAGAAAAGAAGTTCACCGACGTAATTCCCCCCAACGAAGAGCATCCTGCCGATGACGTTCTGCCGGATGCCGGCACCGAGGCTGAAGGCACTGAAACCCCTGAGACGCCTGAAGCCGCCGAGACGCCGGAAGCCCCGATGACGGACGACCGCACGGAGGACGTGAATCCCCCTGCCGGATGTGAAACGCCGGAGGAGCCTGCTGCAGCGGAGACACCGCCTGCCCCCGCCGGCGCGGACTGCCTGGGGCAAATCAACGGCAGCCTTGAGAGCATCGCCGGGACCGAACAGCGAATTTTTTCCGAGATCCGGGAGATGCACAAGCTGTATCACGCCGAGTTCGCCGGCCGGCTGAAGGCCATGCAGGACGAGCTGGATCAGTACCGCAAGGCAGACAAGGGCAGGATCTACGATGACATTCTCGGCTCAATTGCCAGGATCTACGACAATTATGAAGGCCTGGTGAATGAGGTTTCTGAGCCGAAGGTGAAAAAGAGCATCCGGTATATGCTCATGGATCTGGAGGATCTGCTGAACGCCTACGGAATGGAAAGGCTGCGCAGCGAGCCGGGCGACAGGCGGAATCCGAGGCACTGCCAGATCCTCAACCGCGTTACAACAGATGACCCCGCAAAGCATGATACCGTGGCAAAATCCTATAACTCTGGCTTCTATATCGGCAACCGCACCGTCATAAAGGAGATGGTGGACATCTACCTCTATGAGGGGCAGGCGCCTGTCAGTGAAACCGAAGACAATCAAATCATCGAGGCCGGCGATGATCCGGTCACAGAATAAGGAGGAAGAAACAATGGCAAAGGTTTATGGAATCGACTTGGGCACCACCTACTCCGTAATCACCACGCTGGATGACAACGGGATGCCGGAGGTTATCGCAAACCAGGACGAAGGCAGCGATCTTCTCGCTTCCGCCGTGTATTTTCAAGATGGGGCAGATCCGGTCGTCGGCGAGATCGCAAAGAGCCAGAAGGATATCGAGCCTGAAAAAGTCGTTGAATTCGTAAAGAGGTATATCGGCAAGCCCGATGCGCCGACCTATGAGTTTGACGGCGTCAAATATGACCCCATCACGATTTCATCTCTGATTCTCAAGAGAATGAAAGCCTACGCCGACGCACAGGGCCACAACGTCGAGAACGTTGTTATCACCTGCCCGGCATATTTCGGAAATGATGAAAAGGCCGCCACAAAGCAGGCAGGCATCATTGCCGGACTAAATGTCCTGAATATCGTCCACGAGCCGACTGCCGCTGCTCTGAATTACTGCGTGCGCGAGTTTAAAGAGAATCGCAAGATCATGGTTTATGACCTGGGCGGTGGCACGTTCGATATTACCCTGTTCGACTTCTGCGTTGATGACAACGGAAAGGCGCAGATCGACGTCATCCGTACCGGCGGCAATGACCGTCTGGGCGGTATTGACTGGGATGCCCGCATGTTCGATTACATGTGCCAGAAGTACGCTCTGGAAAACGGCACCGAAGTCTCCGACATGGATGACGAGCTGAGAGCCACGATTCGGGCGCAGGTCGAACAGGCAAAGAAGGATCTCTCTACGCTGGAGAAAAAGAGCTACGTGATCAAATACGACGGCGACCGCACCAGAATCGAACTGACCCGGCAGGAGTTTGAGGAGCAGACCCAGGATCTTGTCCAGCAGACCATGGACTTTGTGCATCAGCTGCTCTCCGACGTTAATTTCACCCCGGATAACGTGGACGTGGTCCTTCTGGTGGGCGGCTCCACCTTTATGCCGATGATCAGAAACGCTGTGGAAGCGGTCTTCCCCGGCAAGGTCCGCGTTGAGCAGCCCAACCTGGCCGTTGCCAAGGGCGCAGCCCTCTCTGCCGCTATTGAATGGAATGAGCGGCTTGCCGACATTCAGGAGAAGGTGGAGCAGGGCGGAGAGCTCACGGAAGACGATAAAAAGGTTATGGGCCTGGATGAGGATAAGCCCGTGGACCAGGATAAGGCATTGGCGGCGATCCAGGAAAAAAAGATCGAGAATGTGGAAGATGTCAGTGCCGTCAAGGATAAGCTGACCCGCTCTCTTGGTCCGGCCGTTTTTGTTACGGATGACAGCTATATGATCGACAACCTCCTCTTCATCGGTGATGAGATCCCCGCTGAGGCTGAGGCTGTATACGGCACGCGCGTGGAAAACGCGCCCGAGATCGTGGTGAACGTCTATGAAAACGTGTCTGAGGACCGTGTGAATAAGCACGTTACCCCCTCCTTTGACGCGTACGGCAATCCGCAGTACACCGACCCCGAGCTGAAGGTGAAGCGTATCGGAGAAGTTCATCTGCAGCTCCCGCCCCACACGCCCCAGGGTGCGCCTATCCGCGTTGTGTTCCGCTCCAGCACTGTTGGCCTGGAAGTGACCGCCACAAACGTGCAAACAGGAGAATCCGCAAAGACGGTCATCGAATCCGATGTTCTCTATTCCGAAGAAGAGCTCAACAAGGCGAAGAACCTCTTCGCGGGCATTGAGACCAGCGGGCAGATCTAAGACGTCGACAAATATATATCAGGTATATATCAGGCTGGTATTGCATCGCACAGAAGTGTGATGCAATACCAGCCGAAGGAGAAATCAAAATGGATGGACCTAAAGTTTTAAGAAGACCCCTTACGCCCGAAATCCGGGAGAGCAGAGAGCGGGATATGGAAACCGTGCTGGACAACTACCGGGAGAATCTGAGGGATCAGGGCGTCACCGATGAAGCCGCGATTGAGCGGTTTGTTTCCGGGGAACGGGTAAAAATGCAGCGGGAATACGAAAGCCTGGATCAGGGCGATTGTTCATCGAACATTTACTATACGCCCACAAACTGGGAGGGCATCGCCTCCGGGATGAAAGAGCAGGAAATAGAGGAAGAGGAAGAAATGTCCATGTAAAGGACATGGCAACCCTGAAAAAGAGAAAGGTATTCTGCTATGAGCGTATCAGTGGGAATCGATCTGGGGACCACGTTTTCGGCGGTGGCGTACATAGACCCGAAAACAAAGCTGCCGCAGATCATCCCCAACGGCGAGGGGAGCAAACTGACGCCGTCGGTCATCCAGTTTCTCGATGGCGAGGTGATCTTCGGCGGCGAGGCGGAGGACGCCTACAATGCCGGTGAGGAGGACTGCGTTGCCACCTTCAAGCGGGAGATGGGCGAGACGAAGCCGTATTGCTATATCGGCGGCAAGCCCTACACGTCAGAGGATCTGTCCGCCATGCTGCTGCGGCATCTGAAGGAAGAGGCGGAAGCGACGCTGGGCGATACGATCAAGGAAGCGGTGATCACGGTTCCCGCCTACTTCTACTCCAAGGAACGGGAAGCGACCATCCGCGCGGCGGAGAAGGCGGGCCTGAAGGTGAAGAAGATCATCGACGAGCCCAACGCCGCGGCGATGGCCTACGGACTGAATCACTGGAGAGAGAACGCCAATATACTTGTCTATGATCTGGGCGGCGGCACGTTTGACGTGACGCTTGTCCATATGGGAAAGAACGGCGAGCTGTCAACCATCACGACCCGGGGCAATCACAAGCTGGGCGGCCGTGACTGGGACGCGAGGATCGAGGATATCCTGGTTGCGCGGTTTGAGAACGAGACGGATCTTTCCATCCGGAACGACAGTGAGCTGTGGTCCATTGTCAGCGGCATGTCGGAGGGCGTGAAGAAGCAGCTGTCGGCGCAGAACATGCAGTCAGTGAAAGTATCCGCCACCTTCCCGGACTACGGGAAGGCGACGGTGACGATAACAAAGGCGGAGTTTGAGGAAAACACGGCGGATCTGCTGGACCGGACGGGGGCGCTGTGCCTTGCGGTGCTGGAGGAAGCGGGTCTGACGAAAAAGGACGTGACGGACGTACTGCTGGTAGGCGGGTCGACGAGGATGCCGCAGGTGCCGGAATATCTGCAGAGGATGTTCAACAAGAAGCCGCTGTCCCACGTGAACCCGGATGAGGCAGTTGCGCTGGGAGCGGCGATTCAGTCGTCCAAAGCGAACGAGGACTATACCTCGCTGGTGCTGAAGGTTGTTGACGGAAAGAAGACCACCGACAGAGCGAACTTCGGTTTGAGTTCTCACGTATCGGTGAAGGCAGAGAGAAAGCTGAACAGCCTCAGCATGCTCACCCTGCGTGAGACCACTGCCCACGCAATGGGCATCATCGCCATCAGCCAGGACGGCAAACGGTATTTCAACGACATACTCATTCCGGCAAACCATCCCCGGCCGGTGAAAATCGCAAAGTCATACTATGTCCGGACCAAGAAGGATGAGAGCACGAAAATGGAGGTTTTTGTGGTTCAGGGCGAGTCAGAGAATCCCCTGGATAACCAAATCCCGTTCCGCTATGTGGTCTCGGGTATTCGCTACGTACCGCGGCAGAGAAATCAAACCCGCATCCGGGTCCAGTACAGTTATGACCAAAACGGCGTGATCCATGTTGAGGCCAGGCAGGAGGACGATGTGGTCAATCTCCCCATTCAGCGCGAGGAGGTACCCGAAGACATGTCAAGATTCTCCCGGCCTGTGGAGGAGGGGGACAGATCGTCTTCGTCCATGAGGAACGCCTCGTCCCTTTCCGTTTACTCAAAATGGGCAGGCATCAGCAACATTCCCACAACCCGGAGAGACCAGTTTGGCAATCCGGACGGCGAGGAATTCGACCTGGCCCCCGACGGGAGCTTTGAAGGATACGGCATACTGATCCTGGATCTGTGCCACGACAGTTACACGTTGCATAAAATGACGAATGCGCTGAAACAAAAGGGCTTTGAGGTGGATATCAGAGAACAGGTCCCATCTGCGGGAGAACTGAAATCCGCCCTGAAGACGATGTGCCAGTGCTGGGTGATTTCCGATTCGTGGCTGCATCTGACGGAAGATCATTATTCGGTGCTGAAAAAATTCTTTGAAAAGGGCAACGGCCTGTATATCTGGGGTGATAATACCCCGTACATCGAGGACGCTAACTTTATAACGACGCGGCTCTTCGGCGCCAGCCTCAGCGGCAACTATTACGGAACCCAGATCCTTGCCATCCAGGAAAGAGAGGGAGCGCCCGGTATTATTGCAGATCATTTGATCTCAACGGGGCTGGTTTCTTTCGATGAAGGAATCACCATATCGAATGTGAAACTTGCCGGCGGACTGGAGCCTTTGATTTTCAGCTCAGACTCCAAAATCGTCACCGCATTTTATGAAAAGGACGGAAAACGGGCTTTGGTTGACGGCGGTTTTACCCGGCTTTTTGATGAACGGATCGACAATGCGGGCACGGCGCGATACGTTGTAAATGCGGCTGCCTGGCTTGCCAATGCGGAGCGTTTTATGCCGGATAACGGAAACAACGAAGACGACACAAGTACGGTGCCTACTTGGTAAGGAGGTAGAAGAATGGCAATATCAGTGGGAATCGATCTGGGGACCACGTTTTCGGCGGTGGCGTACATAGACCCGAAAACAAAGCTGCCGCAGATCATCCCCAACGGCGAGGGGAGCAAACTGACGCCGTCGGTCATCCAGTTTCTCGATGGCGAGGTGATCTTCGGCGGCGAGGCGGAGGACGCCTACAA
Source organism: uncultured Oscillospiraceae bacterium (assembly GCA_947168655.1). Taxonomy (GTDB): domain Bacteria; phylum Bacillota; class Clostridia; order Oscillospirales; family Oscillospiraceae; genus Vescimonas. Next base: position 50,418 of record CAMVMU010000002.1, on the reverse strand, counting down.
TGCCGGTGAGGAGGACTGCGTTGCCACCTTCAAGCGGGAGATGGGCGAGACGAAGCCGTATTGCTATATCGGCGGCAAGCCCTACACGTCAGAGGATCTGTCCGCCATGCTGCTGCGGCATCTGAAGGAAGAGGCGGAAGCGACGCTGGGCGATACGATCAAGGAAGCGGTGATCACGGTTCCCGCCTACTTCTACTCCAAGGAACGGGAAGCGACCATCCGCGCGGCGGAGAAGGCGGGCCTGAAGGTGAAGAAGATCATCGACGAGCCCAACGCCGCGGCGATGGCCTACGGACTGAATCACTGGAGAGAGAACGCCAATATACTTGTCTATGATCTGGGCGGCGGCACGTTTGACGTGACGCTTGTCCATATGGGAAAGAACGGCGAGCTGTCAACCATCACGACCCGGGGCAATCACAAGCTGGGCGGCCGTGACTGGGACGCGAGGATCGAGGATATCCTGGTTGCGCGGTTTGAGAACGAGACGGATCTTTCCATCCGGAACGACAGTGAGCTGTGGTCCATTGTCAGCGGCATGTCGGAGGGCGTGAAGAAGCAGCTGTCGGCGCAGAACATGCAGTCAGTGAAAGTATCCGCCACCTTCCCGGACTACGGGAAGGCGACGGTGACGATAACAAAGGCGGAGTTTGAGGAAAACACGGCGGATCTGCTGGACCGGACGGGGGCGCTGTGCCTTGCGGTGCTGGAGGAAGCGGGTCTGACGAAAAAGGACGTGACGGACGTACTGCTGGTAGGCGGGTCGACGAGGATGCCGCAGGTGCCGGAATATCTGCAGAGGATGTTCAACAAGAAGCCGCTGTCCCACGTGAACCCGGATGAGGCAGTTGCGCTGGGAGCGGCGATTCAGTCGTCCAAAGCGAACGAGGACTATACCTCGCTGGTGCTGAAGGTTGTTGACGGAAAGAAGACCACCGACAGAGCGAACTTCGGTTTGAGTTCTCACGTATCGGTGAAGGCAGAGAGAAAGCTGAACAGCCTCAGCATGCTCACCCTGCGTGAGACCACTGCCCACGCAATGGGCATCATCGCCATCAATGATGAGGGCAATCGCTACTACAACGAGATCATCATTCCCGCCAATCATCCGCGGCCTGTGCGCGCCGCTAAAAAATTCAGGTTCTACACATCCCCCCACTCCAACAATGAACTGGCCATCTATGTCCTTCAGGGAGACAGTGAGGACCCGCTGGACTGCCAGATAACCTACAAGTACGTGGTGACGGGGATCCAGCACGTCAACAGGGGCGAGAAAATCGGTACGGTCATTCGCATCCAGTACAGCTACGATGTGAACGGCGTCATCCATATCCAGGCGCGGCAGGAAGACGGCACGGTTGATCTGCCCATCAGGCGTGAGGAAGTGCCGGAGGATATCTCCAGGTTCGGCCGGCCTGTAACAAGCGAAAACACGGACCAGGGGTTCAATGTCGGCCTTCAGCTTGGCACCAGGAGCGGCCAGAGCGTTGTTCACAAATATAAGCCCGTTACGTTCAGCAACGTGAAGTGGGATAAATATGACAACATTGCCACCCACCCAAGCGGAGCGCAGTTCAACGAGCCCACCGTTCACGTCATTGCCAATGAGGAGAATATCGAGTTCCATGGCTATAACATCAGCGAAATGAACGAGGGTGTTCGCTATTCCATAGATCCTTCAGATGATTTTGAGATCGAATGCGACATCAACACCTCTACCATCAGCCCTCATCCGGGCGGATATCTGGAGATTTCTCTCGGCCTGATTTCCGCGCATCTGACCGAGAATGGCGGCGACATTCTGCTGGACGGCGCCAGTGTGGCCACCGTTGCTCCGCGCTTCCACCTGAGAATGTCGCTGACGGACGGCGGACAGTATGAAGTGGAAATAGACGGCAGAGCGGTCGGCAGCAAGTTCAAGGCATCGAAATCCCGGGTGGACGTGAGGTTTGGATTTGTTCACGAGTCTCACTACTGCCAGCTGCTCTCCCACGCGTACATATCCGACATCTCCATGATGCAGGCTGTCGGTGGAGAGGGCGACGACAATCCCGATACGGACACTTGGAACGACTGATTTCACGCGCCGAAAAACAGCAACAAATGACAGAGAGGTAACCAGGTATGGCTGATTTTGATTTGTTTGAACTGGTGGGGCTGGCGTTTGACCCACCGGAAACCAACGCCAAGCAAGTACAAAAGAAAATAGACCAGAAGAAAACAGAGCTTGGGTCCGCCCTTGGCCGCGTAACGCAGCAGATTGAGAAAGACAACCTGCAGGCGCAGCTCGATTTCTTGAACACGATTTCCACTCAAATACTGTCTCCGGACGGGAAAAAGCTGATTACCGCGGCGTTCAAGCCACTTGCGGATGAGAAAGCCGCAGCAGAAATCAGCGCGCTTTCCGCTGCTGTTGAGCTGCTTGCCATGACAGGCAGGCACACGGTAACGATGGCGGAGATTCGTGATCAAAAGAAAAAGACGCGGCTGTCTGCGGATCATGTAAAATCGGTATATACAGATGCGGGCTTTGAGGTGATCGACATCGACCCGCTGGCCGCGTTCCCCAGATTTCCCACGAATGCGGACCGCATCTACTCCGAGCTGGAGGCGCTTCGCAAAACAAAAGACCCCAATCCTAACGGAGCAGATACTTCCGTGGTTACCGATCTGTACGCCTTCGCGGCCTATATCTCGGACGGCGGTGAAACGGCGGCACAATACCGGGGCACCGACACCAAATCCATATGGGAGAAATTTGACGCGGCTTCCCGCAGATACTCGCAGCGAAATGATAATCTGGGCAAACTCTGCGGATCGCTGTCTGCGGCAGCAAAGCAGTACGTTTTTAACTCGGATGAAAACCGCGCCGCATACGAGCGGTATCTGGTTTATCGCTCTGAGGAATTAACTGCCCTTTTCTCAAAGATCAAACGCTTGGATCCGGAGTCTTTGGAGAATTCCAAGTTTGCGGACCCGTGCATCAAGATCATCAGCCAGTACTTCCCGGATTATCAGGAGGCACTTGCCATCTATAACAAAGAGGGAAACTGCGGCTACATTCCGCCGGTCTGGAAGTATACGATCAAGTGCAGCAGCTGTTTTCAAATCAGTACGTTTGAGTCGGAAACCGAGGCAAAAAAGGCCAACGCCTGTAAGAACTGCGGGAAACCTCTGTTCAAAAAGTGCGACAAGTGCGGAAAACTTGTTCCGGTGCAGGCGGATAAATGTCCCTATGCTGACTGCGGATACGTTTTCGCCAGTGCGGAATTGTTCTCAAGGTTCTTTCAGAAGGCAGAGGAGGCGTTCAGAAAAAGCGACTTTGATTCGGCCAGACAGTACCTGTTCCAGGCAAGGTCGGCTGCGCCGGGAGAAAAGGTGCAAACTGACCGGCTCGCTAAACAGATCGATAAAGAAGAAGCCCTTCTCAAGGAACCCATCAACCGGCTCCGCCAGCTGATAAATGAACGCAAGTTCTCTACCGCCCGGGCAGAACTGGGGGGGATCATTAAGAAATTCCCCAACCTGAACGTTACAGAGTTTGAGCAGACAATATCCGGAGAGCTTGCCAGGGCTGACCGTCTTTTCTCGGCCACCGGAAGCGATACCGCCTCAAAAAAAGCCGACGCATGTATCACGATTCTGATGCAATGCGCGGATTATCCGCCGGCACTGGCGTTCCTGCGGGCAACAGCGCCCCTGCCCAGCGGCAGCATTACGGTCACTCCCGTATCCAGCAAAGGCGTGATGAACGTCAGCTGGGGCCACTCGACGGAGCAGGGGGTCAGCTATCGGCTGATCCGCAAAACCGGAAAAACCGGGGCATCCTCGGAAAACGACGGGGATATCCTTGCCGACAAAACGACAAACACATCCTTTACGGATGAACGTGTAAAGCCCGGCCTCACGTATACATATTCCGTATTCACCGTGAGGCGGGACGTGTATTCATCGCCGGTATCCAGGACCGGCATGCTGTACGCCGACGTAAAAAACTGCCGTGTTTCTCAACGCGGCGCAGGGGTGCGTATCACCTGGGACTCGCCGGATAACAGCCATGGAGCGACGGTGATCCGAATCTGCGATGGCAGGTCAGCTACGTTAACCGAATCGGCCCACGGCAGTTATGAGGATTCCGGCACGCAATACGGAAAGACGTACACTTACAAGGTCCTTGCCAATTACGAAGGCGGGAACAGAAGCGCCGGTGTCGAGACCGTCATCACGCCGCTGCCGACGGTTGACTCGTTTTCCATTCGCGCTTCTCAGGTCAAGGACAACGTTTATAAGATCTCCTGGTCCGTCAAGCAGCGGGGAATCGATCTCCGGGTCATGGTTAACGGGCAGCTGTTAGCTGAATCCAAGTCTGATGACGGCTGCGCACAGGTTGCTCTGCCGAGAGAGGCCTATTGCAAGATCAGTGTTCTGGCAGCCTCCGGCGGCAAATGGATTGCCAGCGAGAACAACATTGAGGTCAATACCTATACTTCGTGTCCGATTGACAAAAAAGAGACCGTCCTGGAGGAGAGTCTGATCTCCGGCCGCAACGGCAACAGCTACCGGATCGACCTGAAAATCCGGCTCGCGGGGGCCATCCCCTCTAATGCAGCCGCCTTTTATTGCGCGGTCAGAACCACAAAATCGGAGAACAGGTGGGCAGCACTGGGCGATATCGGAAAATCCGCAGATATCCAGAGAATCTCGTTGGACAGCTACCGGAAAAACGGCTATATTCCCTATCAGGATTTTGTGGTGAACGAGAGCGCATTCTTTGTTTCGGTCTTCACCTGCTACAATGTGGACGGGAAAGAGATTATCTCCGAACCGCAGAAAATGAAAATTGACCGGCCGCTGAATGCAAATCTGTTTTGGTCTGTCTCCCATGGGATCTTCGATGGGATGAAGCTGATGATCGAGCTGAGCGGCAATAAACCGATCGAGTACGTGCCCGAGCTTTTGCTTTGCGTTTGCGAAGCGAATCAGTTTATCGCATCGCACGATGACAAGAATGCTCAGCTGGTCATGAGGATTCCCTCTGTTGAACTGGATCCTGTCGTGACCGAATATCGGAAGACCTATCCGGTTAAAACAGACATTCCCGTTAAATACCTGAAAAAGTGCAAGTTCTTCCTGTTTGAAGAGGACACCTCCAGCGGGGATCATATTATGCTCCGGTGGAGACAGGGCTTCTCGGGAAAGATTTGAGGGGCGTCTGACGCCCGGATCGCCGTCGTATGATCCCGATGGGAGAGGCGAGCCGGCAATGATGCCGCAGAGAGTCAGGGCCGCCGCCGTGGCTGTTGGAGACCAACCGCATCGTTTGATGCAACCGATAATGTGCGTAAGCAAGGAGGAAAAATCATTATGGCAAAATTCACATGCCCCTACTGCATCCGCGAGTATGACAAGAGCAAGGTACTCTATGTCTGTCCCGACTGTGGAACGGAGACGTCGCCGGGCAGATTTGCGCGTGAACCCATCAAATGCAAAAATTCTGCCTGCGGAGGATTTGCCACGCTGAGAAAATGCCCCTCCTGCGGAGGCATCATTCCCAAGATGGCCCTCGAGACACCGAACCTCCCGTTCAGCATTGTCGGCGTTTCCAACTCCGGCAAAACAAATTACATCACCGTTATGCTGCATGAGCTGGGGCGCTCGTCCGGGCTGAGGCTGGCCCTGGGACATCAGACAAAGGACACTCTGGATCACCAGAACAGAAACTGTGATTTGATCTATGAGCAGCATACGATCCCCGAAGCAACCCAATCCGGCGAGAGTATGCCTCAGATCTGGTTCATCAAGAATCTGCAGAAGAAACGGGGCAACGATGTCCCCACGTACACATTTACGATTTTTGACGGGGCCGGCGAAGATCACGAGAACAACCTGGATCCCTCATCAACGGTTTGCCGATACATCAATGCCTCCAAGGCGATTATCCTTGCCATCGATCCGCTGGTTCTCCCCAATATCAGACGGGGCGGTGTAGTGGACGCCGATGTCATGAGCAATTCCCTCGGCGGCGATGCGGGAACCAGCAAAAACGCGGAAGACGTTATCAACAGCGTGGCGGCATATATCAAAGCGGCGAGAGGCATCAAATCTAAAAAGATGCTGGACATCCCCGTTGCAGTTGTGCTGACCAAGTTCGACACGATTTTGAACCACCGCGCGTTCGGTCCCCAGGCGTTGATCAGGAATAGCAGCCTGACCGTAAGAAACGGTATGGTAGACCTGGCGGAGATCAAGCAGGTGGACGCGGAGATCAGAAACTGGCTGGAGCAGATCGGTGAGGGCGCCTTTATCGATGCGCTGGATTCTCACTTCAAGGAATACTATTTCTTTGGCGTTTCCAGCTATGGAGCACCCCCCAAGGATGCCTATACACTGCCAACCGAGATCAAGCCCCATCGCGTTCTTGACCCGATCCTCTGGCTGTTCAAGAGAGCGAAGTTCATTGATTGATTCAACCGTCAAACCGACAAGCCGGTTATTCAGAGCCAACAGGAGGTCATCAAATGTATTCTGAACTTATATACACGAGATGCGGCGAAGGCATTGATATCCTGAGGGGACGAACCCCCATAAAGAATAGCGGATTTAAGGTGTTTTCCTGCACGGATAACATTACGGAGGAGGGTGTGGCGGATCTCCCGTTCCTGTATACCGTGGCGCAGAGCAAGGAACCCTATGCGGATCCCGGTTTTATGGATGACGCATATCTTTTCACCGTACCGGATCTGGGCGGGAAATTTCTGTTGAATTTTCACCCGATCCCCTTTGACAAAACGGCGACGGGAGATTATTCCCACCGGCCGGGAAATTTCATCAACCAGATCTTTGTGGGCCAGTTTGAGGATATCTACCCCTATGAAACGTTTGGCAACGACGCCGTCTGGGATGCACAGAAAAAGGGTGAGGCGTTCTACTATGAAAACGCGCCCGCTCCGCTGGCGGAGAGGAATGATCTCGGTGAAACCATCGGGTATATTACCTTTGACGATATTGCCGCATTTGTCGCCGATGGACGCCGGGAGGCTTTGATGAACGCCATTGCGTTTATCGTGTCTCAGTACTCGGTTCCGGCGGAGGAGAGAAAGTTTCTGGTAATCCGGGATGAAAACGCCAAACAGATTGAGCTGTGGATTGCGGCGATCGAGAGCGCTTTTTCACCGAGAATGGCATCCGGCCTCTCCTTTGCAACGCGATTTGACAAATTTGCCAGCACAAACAAATACACGGTGAACCTCAGCGGCCAGTATCAGACCCAGATCAATCTGCAAAGCCCCAATCAGAAGCAGCGATACCGCGCCATGATCGTAGGCGTCGACGAGAGAGACAGGACGAACACGGCCGCAGCCAGGGCGCTGGCCAACGCTCCGTACGCGGTCCTGGACGGAAGGACGAAGACGTTGTCTGTCAGTGTTGACGCAACGAATCCCTATTACCGCTATGTGACGTCCTTCAATGAGGGCCACGAATATCTGTGCCGTGAGTTTTTCCAGACGGTCGACGTTTCGGCGCCCACTGGGGACGTTCTCAAACTCTTCTCCGCCTATACGAACCTGTCAAAATTCAGCGAAAGCAAGCAGCTGAAGGATCTGCTTCCGGCACTGACCATTCTTGGGCAATACAGGCTGATCAAATCACCGGTTCTTGAGGAGCTGTACCGGGAGATCAAGCAGGAGATTCCGGGATTCCTGAAAGCGGACGCCGTTTCCGCATTCACGGCCATGAGCTGGCTTGAAAGTACCGCGCCGGTCGTAGGGGACAGCACGGTAAAGGAGTGTTTTCATGATATCGTCTGCCGTTCTTACGCGGACAATCTTTTCCTGCGCCCGCAAAGCGCGTCCGCGAAGGAGCTCCACCGCGCGGTTCAAAAGAGCGCGTTTGCAAAGGGCGCCGTGGAATACCTCGTTTCCCCGCCCGTCATCGCCGCCTATGCAGACGCGGCCCGTACTTATTCCGCCGAGGATTGGGCATCCTTCACCGAATTGCTTGCGGATGCGCTGAAAAACCGGCGGGAATGCTTCGGCGATGCGGTCAGAAAGTTCCTGCCGGAAAGCGCGAAAGCACTCTACCGCGCAAGAGACGGACAGAGCGCCATAGAGATTGCGTCCCTGTATGCCGCGCAGGATCAGGGTCAGACTGTGGATGCCCTTCTGGCAGAAGCAAGCACCGCTGCCGACCAGAGCTATATTGGATTTCTGATCCAGCTGATCTGCAGGATCGCTCCGGAAGTGATCTCGTCGGAAAACAGCCTTTTGGGCATGTATAAACGGCTCCAGAATTGTAATCTGGAAAAACATTTTTCAGATGTTCTGGCATATAAGGCCCAAAATCTTACCCGTACGCAGGAGATGGAGAAGTTCCTGGATTGGATCCTTTCCTGCAGAGAACTCAAAGAAATCGACCTGTCGAACACCGTCAAGGTGCTGGATCAAAACCTTGTATTGTCTGACAAGAACGCCGGAAAACTGGCGTCCAAGCTCCAGAGCTGCAGACCGGCGGGAACGGCATGCGTCAACTCGGCACACCTCTTTGTTCTGGATGCTCTTGATGACAAGAGACTGGCAAACAAGCTGACATCGCTTTTAAGTGATGCGGTGTCCCAGGGCTTCCCGTCACTGAAGAATGACGCGTATGCAGACCGGCTGACTGGCAAAGTGTTTGATGGAAAGCTGCCTGAAGAGGCTTTTGCAGCCATAGCGACTGCGGCGGCAAAGACGCCGTTCTACGCCGACAGATTCGCCCGCGAGGCCGTACGGTATATCGGGACGAAACAGAGTCGCGTAATGGGAGATTTGATCGAGATCGCCGCAAAAACAAAGAGCAGTGCGCTTTTCGATGCGCTGGTAAATGCGTGCGCATCGGTCAAGCAGTTTGACAAAGAGATGACGGCTGTGCGCGAAACCCTTCGGTCCAAGCCTGCGCAGCAATACTTCGCCCAGATTGAGAAGGACGCGAAGACTTTGCACAACCAGAAAAAGACACCGTCTATTTTTGGCCGCCTGTTCTCGCGTGGAGCATCCAATGGCTCCGATACGGGAAAAAAGGACAACAAGTGAGATTTTGGGTGAAAACGGAGTATGGAAGCAATTATTTATCTTGTTATTATTGCCATTGTTGTATACCTGATCTATCTGCTGATCAGATACGTTATCCTGCCGATAGCCTCGATCCTTGCTGCGGTCACACTTGTTATTAGTACCGGATACGCCTTGTTCGTGTCCCTCTCCAGTTTCATACGGTCGGTCAAGGACAATATCGATCCATATGCCACCTATGTGGACAAGCGCGCTGACATCCCGGCGGGTGTAAAAAGAAACTACTGCTTTGGCCCGGGCTTTCATCAGATCAGCGAGATCATCAAGGGCGCTTTTGAAAACCTTGGGGATTACCGCAAAAAGCTGACGGCATGGAAGAACAAAACGCTGAAGGGCACCTGGTTCATCGATATATGGATTTACCTCGGCTACGGCTTTGCGATCTTCTGTGCCATGGTTCTGGGTTTTATCTGGGTCGCGATTTTTTCCATCCTGCTTGCCGCGGTCATCATGGTTGGAATGATCGGCTTCTTCCTCTTCTTCTCAACACTGTGGCTGATCGATCGGCTGGTCCTGTTTTTCAAATCGATTCACAATCGCTGTCCCAACTGCAAGCGCAAATCCGTTATTCCTGTTTTCCTGTGCCCCACCTGCGGACTGCCGCACAAGAAGCTGGTTCCGGGACCCTACGGCGTCCTGAAGAGAAAATGCACCTGCGGAACCGAGCTGTCCACCACGTTTCTGGGAGGACGGTCTGCCTACGAGGCACACTGCCCGTTCTGCGACACGCAGCTCCTCTCCAGCAGTTCTCAGCAATACGGCATCCAGCTGGTCGGCGGCGTCGGAACAGGAAAGACGACGTTCCTCGCTGCGTTCTGGCATGAATACAAGGATTGGCTGAGCCGTCGCCGCGACATTTCTGTTGAAGCGACGCCGGAGGACGCGTTTGCTGATCTTGAGGATTGGTTTGACACCGGCAGATCCGAATCCACGCTGGAAACGAACGCAAATATGTACAGCATGATCCACACGACCGGGCCAAAAACCTCGGTACAGATGACCATCTATGATATTGCGGGCGAGGCGTTCGACTTTGCGGACAGCGAAATGCAACAACAGCAGTTCAGATACTGCGAGGGGTTTGTTCTCGTGATTGATCCGACGGCAACGCCGAACTATGTGTCTGACACGATCGCCAACTTTATCAACTCGCTGGATGAAGTGAAGGGAAAGCACGCAGCAAAAGCGGCGTCTGTTCCCGTTGCGGTTATCATCTCCAAGTCTGACCTGTACAAAAAGGAGATCGGCCTTCCCCGCATCAGAGCGACGTATAAACCCGCGGTGGATTCCCAGGAGCAGCTGAGCTTTGAACAGCATCAAAACGACGTCTGCCGCACATTCCTTATGGGGCACGGCTATGAGAACGCGGTGAACCTGATCGAGGCGGAGTTTACCAACATCAGATACTTCCCCGTCAGTGCAATGGGACACGATGTAGAGGACGGCCAATATGAGCCGTGGGGAGTTTTGGACCCGGTCTTTTGGCTGATGAGCAGCGACAATTGCCCCTTGCGCAACATAGTGAAGCAACCGTAACGAAACAGGAGGTTATTATGGAGAAATTTGGTTTTGTCCTGGCGACGAAAATGCTCGTTGAGGGCAGGCGCAAGGTGCGCTACATGTACCACGAAGAAGCGACCAATCCGCAGGACAGCGGGTGGCGGTTCTTTTGCGGTGATGAGGACGACGAGTATGTAAACGACCCGGACCATATCGCCGTCTACGACATCAACACGATTCTTGAGATCGACAGAAGCGTTTTTCCGTATCTGAACTGCGCGGTGGGCACTGCCCTGGAGAGAGAGGATCCGGACGCGACATTTGTTGTTTCCCGTGATTTTGATCCGGAAGAGGAGGGTGATGAGTAATGCCCCTCCATCGTCCATATATCCGGAAGGAAGTCAGGGAAGAGGTTGAACGCAGAGCGGAAAAGAATGAGAAGGGGCAGTTCCTTGACGCCAACACCCACGAGCCCATTGAGGGACAGTATGACCTGGGACACAAGCCCGGCCACGAGCACTGGCGGGAGGCCGAGCAGGCTGAAAATGAGGGGCTGACACAGGAGGAGTTCAACGATCGGATGAACGACCCCGATCTTTACCAAATTGAGGATCCGCACGAGAACAGATCTCACGCCCATGAGATGCCTGCGGAAGAGCAGGGAGAGGAACAGGGAGAGGAACACGAAGAAGATAACGGGCAGGAAATGTGAGAAAAAGAAAGCGGGAATGTTGATATGAATACGAGGTATGTGCTGGAGCGGATTCACGAGCTTCTGCAAAAAGGATTTGCACGTGTGGGTGAGTTTTGGGAGACCATCCCCGGGCTGCTTCGCGCGGTGTTTATCATCCTAGCGATCGTTGCCTGCTTTAATATCGTTTATTCACTTATTAAAGCAATTATAATGAATAAGGCAACGTGGAAGAAAAAACCGGATGCCGAACTGATGTACAGCTTTGCTGCCGGCTCGGGGCAGTTTCAGCGAAGCCAGATATACAGAGATGCGCACAAGTACCTGCTTGATAAGAAGTGGTCTGTGTTCAGCTTTGCGGGACTGGCCTACCGGCTCGGCAACTATGAGAGCCACTCAAAGACCATCGCATTTCTGTGCTCTTTTGCATATCTGCCAATGGCAGCGCTGGGTATGGTGGAGATGATGCTGCGTGCGGCAGTCGGCGTCAGCACGTACTTTGTTCTCAACCTTGCGTACCTGCTGCTTTTGGTGTTCCTCTGGGGAGTAAACTACGTACTGATGCCGCTGTTCAACCTGGCAGACAAAACCTCGTGGGTGACGCAGCACTGCCCCAAGTGCTATACATCATTCAAGCTCCCGGTCTTTGAGTGTCCCCATTGCGGAGAAAAGCACGCCAACCTGTATCCGGGCAGATGCGGCCTCCTGTATGCAAAATGCACCTGCGGCCATTTTATCCCCTGCTCATCTTTGTCGAAGCGCAAAGAGTTAAAATCCTATTGCCCGAAATGCGACTACGCACTGGCCGGCTCAAACATCAAGGCGCTTACCGTCCAGGTGGTGGGAGGAAACTCGTCCGGAAAAACGGCGTTCATTGCCGCGTTTCAGCATCAGTATGTTGAGGCGATTCAGAAAAGCGGTGTTCGCGATGTGTCCCTTTCACCGGAGGAGGACTTTCGGGATCTGGAGAGGATGTATCAGTCCGGCAGAACGGAAAAATCCGCAACGGACGAGGTGCGTGCCTATTATATTCTGCACGGGAACAAGGGCAGCTCGGATGACGGCATTGTCATCTATGATGTCCCCGATGAGGTCATCCTCAGTGAGCAGTACGAGAGAAACCCGCTGAATTTTGCCTACAGTGACGGAATTATCATGATCATCGATCCTCTGAGTATTCGCTCCGTCAGAAAAGAGTGCGAGTCGATGACGGGAGCAGACAGCGTTGACGGCTTCTCGGACGACTCAACGGAAGATATCATCATCCACTTTATCAACAAGTACTCGGAGGTTGCCGGACGCACGGCCAGAAAAATGAGCGACACGCCTGTGGCCGTGGTCATTGCAAAGACAGATCTGACGGCCATCAAGAGAAAAATCGGCATGGTAAAGATCAAAGCCGAGTTTTCCGCAAACCAGAATCAGTACGGCAGCCTGGAAGAGGCGCGGGATACCATCTGCAGGCGATATCTGTCGGATATCGGTCTGGCAAACGCTATCAACAACCTGGAAAGTGTATTCTCCCGCGTTTCATTCTTCCCGGTAAGCTCCATCGGCCATTGTGCTGACGGATCCCCGTTTGATCCTCAAAACATGATTGCGCCGATTGGATGGCTGGCTCGTCAGTGCAAAAGCAGTATCAATGACCTGACGGCATTTGTTGAGGAGGAAAGCAGATGACTACGGTACGAAATGCAACAAAAACGACAGCGACGCTGATCACGCTGATCATTGTCATTGCGCTGCTGACACATTTTTTCGGAAAGCTGACAAGAGAACCCTTTTACGGCATGGGGGTCCTTTTGCGGTCAAAAACGCTGATCGGAGGTTTCCACAGCGCTCTGCTCTCCATTTCTTTCTGGCTGCTCCTGATGGCGTCGGGGGTCGAAGCGATTTTCCGGGAGAACAGCGGCGTATACATCTTCGGCTCATTTCGCACACCGCTGATCTTCTCCCTGTGTTTTGCTGTGCTGGGTATTATTGCGTTGCTGGCGAGAATTAACATTATCTGGTTCTGGCTCTTTTACTTTATCGGGCTTATCGTCTGCGTTAAGATCGCGTTTGGCGGATTATCCCGCATCAAAGGCGCCGGACCATCGAAGATCAAGCTGTTTTTCACGAGTCCACCGTCAAAGAATGACGCTGACGTCAGCATTGTCGACCGATGGGTGCTGTACGTTGTAAGATTTGTGATGCTTGTTGACTGGTTTGCGCTTCTGCTTTCATTTGTCATCTTCTGTATTCAGAACAGGCATATTGTCGGACTGTAACCCATAGGCTTCTGGACGAATGATGCCGGAGACAAACGGAATATGAATGAAAACAGGCAGGATATCCTGCCTGTTTTTTTTGCCCGGAAATGGGCGTCACAGAGAGAAATTACCCGTCCCGGACGATTTTGTGGTCATTTTGAGAAAGCTCTTGACAAATACAATACCTCGCAATATGATGTATATCAAGAGGGGAGGTATTGTATGGATGCACAGTTGAAACGCGGGCTTTTGGATGTATGTGTTCTGGCAGCCATCAAAAGCGAGGATTCCTACGGCTACAAGATCATCAAGGATTTGAAGCCGTATCTGGAGCTGTCCGAATCCACGCTGTATACCATACTGAAACGGCTGGAAGCGGCAAATATGCTGACGGTGCGGACGGCGGAGCATGACGGGCGGCTGCGGAAGTATTACCGCATCACCGAGGCGGGTGTGCGGCGCATAGAGGATTTCAAGGCCGAGTGGAAAGAGGTCATATCGATTTACCGGTTTGTGACCAAGGAGGAGCATGATGAATAAAGAAGCATTTCTGGCCGTTCTGCGGAACGAACTGTCCGGCCTGCCCCGGGAGGATATCGAGGAGCGGCTGGCGTTCTACAGCGAGATGATCGACGACCGGATGGAGGAGGGTCTTAACGAGGAGGATGCCGTGGCGGAGATGGGCGCCGTGGAGGACATCGCCGCCCAGACGCTGGAGGAGATCCCGCTGGCAAAGATCGTCAGGGAGAGCGTGGCGCCGAAGCGGGCTCTGCGCGCCTGGGAAATTATTCTCATCGTGCTGGGATTCCCTATATGGTTTCCGCTGCTGATCGCCGCCGCCGCGGTGGTGTTCGCGCTTTACCTCGTCATCTGGGTGCTGGTGGTCTGCCTGTGGGCCGTTGACGCAGCCCTGGGCTTCAATGGGCTGGGCTGTATCGCGACCGGGGTGGCCAGTATCACCCGCGGCGACGTGCTGCCGGGTATCGCTTTGATGGGCGCCGGGCTGGTGTGCGCCGGCCTGGCGATCTTCCTGGTCTTCGGCTGCCTGGCCGCGTCGAAAGGCGCTGTACGCCTGGGCAAGGCCGTGGCGCGGGGGATCAAGAGACTGTTTGTCAGAAAGGAGAGCGCGAAATGAAAAAGACGATGCTCATCGCGGCCGCCGTTCTTACCATTCTCGGTCTGGCCCTTTTTGCCGGAGCCTTTGCCGCTTCCGGATGGGATCTCTCCAAACTCAGCACCGGCAAGACGGTGACGAACACGTATACACCCAATGAGACGTTCCACGACATTGAGATCCGCACGGATGAGGCCGATATCGTGTTGTTTCCGTCCGAAGACGGCAGCTGCACCATCACCTGCATAGAGCGAGAGAGAGAGCGGCACACCGTCGCCGTGGAGGACGGCACGCTGAAGATCACCGCAGAGCCGCGAAAAGGACAGGTACACTTTGGCCTGTTTCTGTCGTCTCCGGAAGTGTGGGTCGCTCTCCCCGCGGACACCTACCGCGCCCTTTTGATTGAAACCGATACAGGCATGGTCTCTATTCCGCTGGAGATCTCCTTTGAAACCATGGAGATCAACGCCGACACCGGCTTGGTGATTTGCCATGCGTCTGCCTCCGGCCGCGTCAAAATCCACACCGACACGGGCAATATTTCCGTGAAGGGAATTTCCGCCGGGGAGCTGGACCTGTCGGCTTCCACGGGAAAGATCGCTGTCGGTTCCGTCACCTGTGATGGCACGGTGTCCACAAGCGTCAGCACCGGCAGAACCGAATTGACGGACGTGACGTGCAAAAGCCTGATCTCCCATGGCAGCACCGGCGCCGTCACACTGAAGGACGTGGTGGCGGAGGAGAGTTTCGCCATCGAGAGGGACACCGGCGACGTGCGGTTTGACAACAGCGACGCGGCGCAGATCACCGTGAAAACCGATACCGGCGACGTGACGGGAACGCTGCGGACGGAAAAGGTGTTCATCACACGGACCGATACCGGCGCGGTCTCCGTGCCGGATACCGTCACCGGCGGCCGGTGCGAGATCGCCACGGACACGGGTGACATCCACATCGAGCTGTCTGCTGTCCGGTGAGAAATTTGCCCATCGGCACTTGCAACCGTTCACTCTTCGTGCTATGATGCCCCCGAGAGAGGATCACCCGGATCAAAAAGGAGGTCATCCCATGAAGAAGAAAGCGGAGATTGCCATCGCGCTGGCGCTTTTGGGCGCTGCGTCCGCCCTGTGCCTGAAGCTGATGAAGAAAGCGGGCGAGTGGCTGGACCAGGAGCAGCGAAAGCTGGACGAAGAAGCAAGCGAAGAGGATTTTGCGGACTGACAAGAGAAAACCGGGTCTGCGCCGATGGCGCAGACCCGGTTTTTTGTTGCCCCGGACGTATATTACTTCTCAAACTCCGCCGCCACCTGCTGCAGCAGCTCGCGAATGGGCAGGTGCTGGGGGCAGGCCTCCTCGCACTGACCGCACTGGACGCAGTCGGAGGCCTTGGCGGTCTTGGAGGTGATGGTTTCGTAATAGAAATCCGCATTCCAGTCCTGGAACCGTTTCTTGGAATTCATGCAGGAGAACAGCCGGGGGATGCGGATGCCCATGGGGCAGCCGTCCGTGCAGTAGCGGCAGTCGGTGCAGGGGATGAGATTCATGCTGCGGAAGATCTCGCACACCTTATCCACGGCGGCGCGCTCCCGCTGGTCCAGCGGGCGGAAGTCCTTCATAAAACTGACGTTGTCCGCCATCTGTGCGGTGTTGCTCATGCCGCTGAGCACCATGAACATCTGGGGGAAGCTGGCGGCAAAGCGGATGGCATAGCTGGCGTCGCTTCCGCCGTTCAGATCGGCCAGAACGCGGTGGGCCTCCTCGGGCAGCTTCACCAGGTTGCCGCCCTTCACCGGCTCCATGACGATGACCGGCTTTCCATACTTCTCGCACACGTCATAGACCTTTTTGCTCTCCACGGAGGCGTCGTCATAGTCGGCATAGTTGAACTGGATCTGCACCACCTCGATCTGGGGGTACTCGGTGAGGATCTGCTCCAGTACGGTGGCCTTGTCGTGGAAGGAGATGCCCACGTGGCGGACGCGTCCCTGCTCTTTCAGGGCAAACGCCGTCTCGTAGGCCCGGCAGGCCTTGAATTTCTGGAAGTTGTCGGCGTTCTGGGCGTGCATCAGGTAGAAGTCAAAATACGCCACCCCGCAGGCCTCCAGCTGCTTTTCAAACAGGGGGAGAATGTCCGCCTCGCTGTTGAAATAGGGGGCGGTGAGCTTGTCGGTGAGGATGAAGCGGTCCCGGGGATAGCGGCGGCTGAGGCCGTCCCGGATGGCGGTCTCGCTCTTGCCGCCGATGTAGCCGTGGGCGGTGTCGAAATAGTTGAAGCCGGCGGCGAGGAACTGGTCCACCATCTGCTCGAACTGGGGCAGGTCCACCTCTTTTTCGATCATGGGCAGGCGCATGCAGCCAAAGCCGAAATTGCCGTTGACCTCGGGGAAAAACTGGTTGGGCATCATAGCCGTTACCTCCATTCATCGCGTTAAAACTATGGATCCCTTCCCCTTTATGATGACGGATGGAGCGGAATAAGTCAAGCAAAAATGACCGCTTTTTTACCCCAAAAGACCAGGGCTTATTGCAATGTGTCCATATGGCAGAGCCTGTTTTTGTCATTTTCAGTTATTGTCAGCACCCCTGAGGGATGATATAATAATCAAATAATGTATGAAAGTGCGCGCCACGAAAGAGGATGGAACCGGCGCGGACGGCAGAGAGGAGCGGTGCCATGACGCAGCATTTCGACCTGAACAACGGCTGGGAATTCGCCGAGGTCTTCACCGAGGCGGCGCTGACTGACCGGAGCGCAGGGGGCTTTGTGCCCGTCCGCCTGCCCCACACCTGCCGGGAAACACCATACGACTACTTTGACGAGTCCGTCTATCAGATGGACTGCCTCTACCGGCGCACCCTGACCGTGCTGCCGGAATGGGCGGACAAGTGCCTGCTGCTGACCTTCGGCGCCGCAGGTCACGCTGCCCGGGTGTATCTGGACGGGGAGCTGCTGGCGGAGCACCGCTGCGGCTACACCGCCTTTACCGTGGATCTCACCGGCAAGGCGACGCCTGGACGCACTCATCTGCTGGCCGTCCGGGTGGACAGCCGCGAGACGCTGGATCAGCCGCCCTTCGGCTTCGTCATCGACTACATGACCTACGGCGGCCTCTACAGGGAGGTCTGGCTGGACGTTAAGGAGCGTGCCCATATCACAGACGTGTTCGCCAAACCGCGGTTGGACGGTACGGTGGAGAGCGACGTGCAGTGCAGCGGACTGGACGGTGACGGATACTCCATCCGGCAGACGCTGATGCTGGCGGGAGAAAAGGCGGCGGAAAAGATCACGGCGCTGGACAGCGCCGGGAAGCCGGTTGCTCCCGTGACACTGAAGACGCCGGACGTCCGAGCGTGGGACATCGAACACCCCACCCTCTACACCCTGACTACGGAGCTGCTGCGGGGCACGGAGGTGCTGGACCGCCACACGGTCCGCATCGGCTTCCGGGAGGCCCGGTTCGAAGCCGACGGGTTCTATCTCAACGGACGCAAGGTGAAGCTCCGGGGCCTCAACCGCCATCAGAGCTACCCCTACGTGGGCTATGCCATGCCCGCCTCCGTCCAGCGGCTGGACGCGGATATTCTCAAAAAGGAGCTGGGGCTCAACGCCGTGCGCACCTCCCACTATCCCCAGTCCCACCACTTTATCGACCGCTGCGATGAGCTGGGATTGCTGGTGTTCACCGAGATCCCCGGCTGGCAGCATATCGGACCCAGCGACGCCTGGCGGCGTCAGGCGGTGGACAACGTCACCGAGATGGTGACCCAGTACCGCAACCACCCCTCCGTCATTCTCTGGGGCGTCCGCATCAATGAGTCCAAGGACGACGATGAGCTTTACACCAAAACCAACGAGACGGCCCACGCCCTGGATCCCACCCGCCCCACCGGCGGCGTGCGGTGCAGCAAGAAGAGCCACCTGCTGGAGGACGTATACACCTACAACGACTTCGTTCACGACGGCGAACAGAAGGGCTGTGAGCCCAAGAAAAACGTAACTTCGGACATGGCGAAGGCCTACCTCATCAGCGAGTATAACGGCCATATGTTTCCCACAAAAATGTTCGACAGTGAGCCCCACCTTGCCGAGCACAGCCTGCGCCACGCTGCGGTGCTGGATGCGGTGGCGGCGGAGGACGACATCGCCGGCAGCTTCGGCTGGTGCATGGCGGACTACAACACCCATCAGGATTTTGGCAGCGGCGACCGCATCTGCTACCACGGCGTGCTGGATATGTACCGCAACCCAAAGCCGGCTGCGGCGGTCTACGCGGTGGAACAGGACGAAACGCCCGTGCTGGAGATCAGCTCCGACATGGCCATCGGCGAGCACCCCGCCAGCAATCTGGGCAAGATTTACGTTCTTACCAATGCCGACAGCGTGCGGATGTACCGCAACGGCCTGCTGCTCCACGAGTACACCCACAAGGACAGCCCCTTCCCCCACCTGCGCCGGGGTCCCATTCTCATCACCGATTTTATCGGCCCCCGGCTGGAGCAGGAGGAGGGTATGCTGCCCAAGCAGGCAAAACTGGTGAAGGATATCCTCAATTACAGCGCGGTCAACGGCTTTGCCAAGCTGCCGCCCAGGATCCTGGCCAAGGCCGGTGTGGCCATGGCCAAGTATCATATGACCTTCCAGGACGCCTACGACCTGTACGGCAAGTACATCGGCAACTGGGGCGACGTGGCGGTCACCTTCCGCTTTGAGGCCGTGAAGGACGGCAAGGTGGTAAAGACCGTGGAGAAGACGCCCATGCGCCGGATGGTACTGGACGTGAAGGCGGACCACACCGACCTGCGGGAGGGCGCAGCCTACGACGTTGCCGCCATCCGGGTCACCGCCCGGGACCAAAACGGCAACCGCCTCCCCTTCTGCAACGAGGCGGTGGAGTTGGCTGTGGAGGGACCCCTTGAGATTATCGGGCCGAAACTCCTGCAGCTGCGGGGCGGCTGCGGCGGCACCTACGTGAAAACCACCGGCCAGGGCGGCGAGGGCGCATTGACGCTCCGCTGCGGTCTGGCCGAACCGGTACGTATTCCATTCCATATTGAGACAGAGCAATAAAGGAGGGCCTATGCAAGACAAATCCAAGATCATCTTCGGCAACGTCATCTCGGACGGCGACTACCGCAAGGCGGCGAAATCCAAGGCAAAGTACGCCCGCAAGTTCGGCGATGACACCGGCGCGCCCCATCCCGCTATCGTGGTGGAGAACCCCCACATCGGCCCCCTGCTGGGCGTGCGGGATATCCGCATTCAGGACGGTCAGGGCGACGCCCCCTTTGACACCGAAAAGGGCGTCATCGTGGGCAACATCCGCATGGGCTTCGGCCACTACCGCATCTCCATGGCCATGGCCTCCGCCGCCCGGGCCCTGGGCTATCAGCCCTACTGGATGGACCTGAACTCCTACCCCGACACCACCTGCACCAAGGTCATCGGCGCCCAGAACGATCTCTACTCCCTGGGCTCCCGTATCTCCCAGAAGAGCAAGCTGTTCAACAAGCTGGTCTGGGAGCCCATGAACTATGAGGGCTTCCGCAAGCTCAGCTACAACTCCTCCGACCAGAAGAACGCCGAGCTGATGGCCCCCGTGTTCCAGAATGTGCCCAAGGAGATCCCCGTCATTGGCACCCACGTCTGGCCCGCCCAGGCCGCCATCCACGCCGGCATGAAGTACGTGGTCAACGCCATCCCCGACAACTGGCCCATGGCGCTCCACCTGGCCGAGGGCAGCGTCCACACCATCCAGACCCATTTCGCCTACCAGGGCTATCGCGTCCTCAACGGCATGCGGGGCGACGAGGTACTCAAGCCCATGCCGGAGGACAGCCTGATCTACACCGGCCATTACATCGACGACGAGCTGGTGGCCAATATCGAGTCCGACTGCGCTGCCCGCATGGCCCGAAAGGAGCAGGGCAAACCCATGCGCTTCCTGCTGACCATCGGCGGTGCCGGCGCCCAGAAGGAGATCTTCGCCGCCATCATTCACTACCTGCTGCCCATGATCGAGGGCGGCAAGGCCGCGCTCTACGTCAACGTGGGCGACTACCGCAACGTGTGGGATGAACTGGTGCGGGAGATCCCGGGCCTGCCCGGCGTCTCCACTGAGCACTTTGAGGACTGGGCCGAGACCCAGAAGTTCGCGGGCGAGGCCATCACCGGCGACGTCAACGGCGTCCACGCCTTCTATCACGGCAACATCTTCCAGGCGGTGTACGCCACCAATCTGCTGATGCGCAGCTGCGACGTGCTGGTGACCAAGCCCAGCGAGCTGGCCTTCTACCCCGTGCCCAAGCTGTTCATCCGCCGCATCGGCGGCCACGAGCAGTGGGGCGCCGTCCACTCCGCCGAGATCGGCGACGGCACCCTGGAGTGCCGGGACATCCCCCACACCCTGCAGATGATCGAGCTGTTTATGACCGACGGTGTGACGCTGCGGGATATGTGCAACAACATCGTGCGCAACAAGGCCATGGGCATCTACGACGGCGCCTACAAGGTGGTCGAGATCGCCATGGGCCTGAAGAACAAATAAGTGTTTAAGGAGAGAGAAATCATGAAACTATCCGGCAAAGCCAAGCTGTCCTATGCCCTCGGCGCGGTGGGCAAGGACATGGTTTACATGCTTTCGGCCAGCTACGTCCTGTACTATTTTCAGGATCTGCTGGGCGTCAGCGCCATGGCCATGGGCGTTATCCTGTTGGTGGCCCGTGTGTTCGACGCCTTCAACGACCCCCTCATGGGCGTCATCGTGGCCAAGACCAAGACCCGCTGGGGCAAGTTCCGCCCCTGGCTGCTGATCGGCACCCTCACCAACGCCGTGGTGCTGTTCCTGATGTTCGCGGCGCCTCCCACCATGGACGCCAAGGGGCTCGTCGCCTACGCCGCCGTGGCCTATATCCTCTGGGGCGTCACCTATACCATGATGGACATTCCCTACTGGTCCATGATCCCCGCCTTCACCGAGGGCGGCAAAGAGCGTGAAAACCTCACCACCCTGGCCCGCACCAGCGCCGGCGTGGGCAGCGCCATCATCACGATTGTCACCATGCTGCTGGTGCCCCGGCTGGGCGAGATGTTCGGAGGTCAGGGCGCCAAGGGCATTGAGATTGTGGGCTTCAAGTACTTTGCCCTGATCGTGGCCATCCTGTTCATCCTCTTCACGGTGCTCACGTGCATCAACGTCAAGGAGAAGTCCACCGCCGAGATGAAGACCGTCTCTGTCAAGCAGATGTTCAAGGCCCTGCTGCAGAACGACCAGGCCATGACCGTCACCATTACCATTGTCCTGATTAACTGCGCCATCTACATCACCTCCAACCTGGTCATCTATTTCTTCAAGTATGACTTCGGTACCACCGGCTGGAACGATGCCTATGTGCTGTTCAACATGTTCGGCGGCGCTATCCAGGTGCTGAGCATGATGCTGTTCTATCCCCTGCTGCGCAAGAAGTTCTCCAGCCTGCAGATCTTCTATATCTGCCTGGGCATGGCCATTGCCGGCTACGCCGTGCTGCTGGGCCTGGCCTTCACCAATATGTCCGTGGTGTATCTGCTGTTTGTCCCCGCCTTCTTTATCTTCGCCGCCAACGGCATGCTGACCGTCATCACCACTGTGTTCCTGGCCAACACCGTGGATTACGGCCAGCTGAAGAACGGCCGCCGGGATGAGTCCGTTATCTTCTCCATGCAGACATTCGTGGTGAAGCTGGCCTCCGGCGTGGCCGCGCTGGTGGCGTCCATCTGCCTGAGCATCAACAAGCTCCAGGCGGGTACCGAGGTCTCCGAGGCTGACAAGCTGGTGGACTGGTCCCTGGGCGTGTCCGCCGCCTCCAAGGCGGGTCTGCGCATGACCATGACCATCATCCCCATCATCGGATTGTTCATTGCCCTGTTCTGGTTTAGAAAGCGCTTCATCCTGACCGATCAGAAGATGAGCGAGATCAACACCCAGCTGGAGAACAAGACGGAGGAGTAATCTGCAGCAACCGAAGATCCCGGAGCCGTAGGGCTCCGGGATCTTTTCTTTCGTCCGCTGCGCGGCAAAGATATCTTGTCCTTTGCGCCGGCTTGTCGTATAATGTAGAAAAACGAGAGGGGTGACGGATGATGAAAAAGGGCGTTCTGGCAGTGGCCTGCACTCTGGTGCTGGCGTCTTTGCTGCTGGTGCTGTGTGTCATCCGCACCGAGGCCCCCGTTCGACCCGATCCGCCAGTCCCTGTGGAACCAGAGCAGCCCGATGAACCGGTCCAGCCCGAGGAACCGGAAGAACCAGAGCAGCCCGATGAACCGGTTCAGCCTGAGGAACCGGAAGAACCAGAGGAACCCGAGGAGCCGGAAGAACCGGAGGAGCCGGAGGAGCCGGAAGAGCCGGATGAGAAGGATCCGGCGAAGCAGCTCCTGTCTCAGATGTCCCTGCGGGAAAAGGTGGGACAGGTCATCTGGATCATTCCGGAGCAGCTGGATCCCGGCATGGCCGGCAGAAACATCGCCGGCAAGAATATCCCCCGCGTGACGGCTGTGACCGATGAGATGGTGCGGACGATGGAGCAATATCCGGCCGGCGGCTTTGTGCTGTTTGCCGGGAATATCGAAACGCCGGCCCAGCTCAAAGATCTGACCGGCCGGCTGCGCGCCGCCGGCAAGGTGGAGCCGGTGATCACCATAGACGAGGAGGGCGGCCGTGTTGCCCGCATCGGCGGAAATCCCAACTTTGATGTGCCGAGGGTAGGCAGCATGGAGTCCCTGGCCGCGTCGGGGGATCCGCAGCTTGTCCGCGCCGCCGCCGCACAGATCGGCGCGTATCTGGCGGAGTACGGCTTTACCATGGATCTGGCCCCGGTGGCCGACATGAACACCAACCCCCAGAACGTGGTCATCGGGGACCGGGCCTTCGGCAGCGATCCGGATGCGGTGGCGCCCATGGTGGAGGCCTATCTGCAGGGACTTCACAGCCGCGGTGTGCGGGGCGTGCTCAAGCATTTCCCCGGCCACGGAGATACCGAGGCCGACAGCCATTACGGCACCGTCACGGTGCAAAAAACCTGGGAAGAGCTGCGCGGGGCGGAGCTGATTCCGTTTATTCGCAATCTGGATGCCTCGGACGCGGTGATGGTGGCTCATATCAATCTGCCCAACGTGACCGATGACGGTCTGCCGGCGTCCCTGTCCCGGGAGCTGATTCACGATAAGCTGCGGCGGGAGCTGGGTTACGAGGGGCTGATCCTTACCGACTCCCTGTCCATGGGCGCAGTTGCCAAACGGTACACGGCGGGACAGGCCGCCGTGCTGGCTTTTGAGGCGGGCAATGACGTGGTGCTCATGCCGGGAAACTATGTGGAGGCATTCGAGAGCCTGCTCTCCGCCGTGGAGAGCGGTCAGATCCCGGAGGAGCGGCTGGACGAGAGTGTGCTGCGGATCCTGCGGATGAAAATGGGATAAAAAAGATACACTGTATGGAAAAGCAGAGCCGAGACGGTCCGATTCTCGGCTCTGCTTTTGTATGGTTAATCCGGCCCGCATTAAACGGGGAGAACGGTTTGCAGAAAGGCCTGCCGCTGTTCCTGGGGCACCAGCGCGCCGCCGGTCGCCCAGGCGATATGGGTGACCTGGGTTATGTCCAGACCGTTTTCACGGGCGTAGTCCGCCATCTCCGGCGCAGTGACCGCCGCCGCAGCGCCCTGAAAGGCGGCGCAGGCACTGGGTTCAATGAAGATCCCCTGGCTGTCCCACAGCGCGCGCAGATAGTCATAGAGCCGTCCGTCCGCCACCGTCATCTCACCGGAGAGCAGGGGCGCCATGAGCCTGCCCACGAAGCCGGAGGGGCGTCCCACCGCCAGCCCGTCGGCATGGGTGAGACCGGTGAGACCGGCATCCTGGACACAGACGGCGTTGTGCAGCCCCGTGGCCAGCCCCAAAAGCATACAGGGCGCCTGGGTGGGCTCCACGAAAAACACGTGGACGTTGTCGCCGTAAAGGAGCTTCAAGCCAAAGGCAATGCCCCCCGGCGCGCCGCCCACCCCGCAGGGTATGTAGACGAACAGGGGGTGGCCGCCGTCCACAGCAACGTTTGCCGCCGCCAACTGACGCGCCAGCCGATCCGCCGCCACGGCGTAGCCGAAGAACAGGTCCTTGGAGTTTTCGTCATCCACAAAGTAGCTCATAGGGTCGGCGTCGGATTCCGCCCTGCCCTGCTCCACCGCCCGGCCATAGTCGCCGGCGTATTCGACTACCGTGACGCCGTGGGCGCGGAGATAGTCTTTTTTCCACTGCTTGGCGTCCGCCGACATGTGGACCACGGCCTGATAGCCCAGGGCGGCGCTCATGATCCCGATGGATACGCCCAGATTGCCGGTGGAACCCACCTGCACCTTCCGCCTGGCGAAAAAGGCGCGGGCATCCGGTGCGGCAAGGCGGGTGTAATCGTCATGGTACCCGGTCAGCAGACCGGCCTCCAGCGCCAGAGTCTCACTGTGCTTGAGGACCTCATAGATGCCGCCCCGGGCCTTTACCGATCCGGCCACCGCCAGATCGCTGTCCCGCTTCAGAAACAGCCGTCCGCAGCCCAGACGCGAACCCATGGCCGGGATCTCCGTCAGGGGGGACTCGATGATGCCGTCCCCCGTCTCCGGAAACAAGGTCCGGATCAGTGGCGCAAACCGCTCCAGCCGCGCCGCCGCGTCCGCCACCGCGTCCCGGCCAAAGGGGAGTTCCGCCCGGGCAAAGGGCACCCGCCCCGGATTGATCCATACCGTCTCCACCCCCGCGGCCAGACGCGCCAACGCGATATCCTCCGCCAGCATTCTTTTCAGTTCCATCTCCCGGTTCCTCCTGTTTGGTCAATACAACCTTTTCTTCTAAGCCGGATTATAGAGGATTTTTGCGCCCGTGGCAAGTACTGCTGTTTGGCACAGCGCCAGAGGAAAAATCCAAAATCTTTTTAAAAATTATGCGCATAGCATATTGACAACACGCATATAACGTGCTATAACAGAATTGCCAGAGGGAAAGAGCCCTGCGGCAAAACTCATTTGATTATTGTATAGGAGGTGCCTGTCATGGCGAAAGTCAGTACGAACATCAGTCTGGATGAAGACCTGAAGAAGGAAGCGCAGGCCCTGTTTGCCGAGTTTGGTCTGGACCTGACCACCGCAATCACCATCTTTCTCAAGCAGTCTCTGCGGGAAGGAAGAATCCCCTTTGCCATCCAAAAGGTGAAGGAGCCGTATGCCTATCAAATGCACCGTCCCAGCGAGCAATCCCACCTGATGTCGGTGGTGGATGAAGCTGAGCGCCGCATGGGATAAAATGATCCCGTCTTTTGAAAGCGCTCCCCCGGTTTTCCGGGGGAGCGTTTTTGCTGCTCATCTTTGGAAAAATATACATCCCGCACGGGTTACATATTTGGTCACAAATTGTTTACAATATAATTAGCACTCAACACTTGACAGTGCTAAAAATGGTGCTATAATCACAATCGAACAGAGGAATAGAGATCGGATGAATGACCTCCATCCCCTTGCTCAGGCGACATGTGAATGTGTACATCGTTAAAAGGAGGAATGACGTATGTTGCCGAGTATTTTTGGAGAGAGTTTGTTTGATGATTGGATGGGCTTCCCCTTCCGCACTTTTACAGACGACGTGGACCGCAAGCTGTACGGCAAGCACGCCGCTCACATGATGAAGACGGACCTGAAGGAGCATGATGACGGCTATGAGCTGGCCATCGATCTGCCCGGCTTCAAGAAGGATGAGATCCAGCTGCAGCTGGACAACGGGTACCTGACCATCAGCGCTGCCAAGGCGCTGGAGGAGGATGGCAAGGACAAGAAGGGCCGCATGGTCCATCAGGAGCGCTACTCCGGCTCCATGAGCAGAAGCTATTACGTGGGCTCCACCATCCGGGAGGAGGACGTGAAGGCCCGGTTCGAAAACGGCGTGCTGACGCTGCGCTTCCCCAAGGAGGATGACAAGCGCCTGCCCGAACGCAAGACCATTATGATCGAGGGTTAAGCCGTTAAATGAAAAGAAAGGCTGCCGCCGCGAATTTCGCGGCGGCAGCCTTTAACGTTTTCAACCATGGATCCCGGTGGATACGGTCACAGTCCCAGCAATTCCGGCAATCGGGAAAAGTTGCCGTCTGTCAGCTCGCGGTCGGCCAGGAAAGCGGGATCGAAGGGACCGGAGGTCTCCGTTTGGATATAAAGGCAGTCCACGCCGCAGGACCGGGCAACCGCCACATCGGCATAGCGATCGTTGCCGGTCATGAGACAGTCCGCCGGATCGAGATCCCAGGTTTTGAGCAAACGGCCCATGATGGCCGGATCGGGCTTGCGTACACCGGTGTCGGAGGACAGCACCACACCGTCAAAAGCGCCGTCCAGACCCAGAGCGCGTAGCTCCGGCACCGTGAAGCAGGCCTGGGCGTTGCTCAACAGGTAGATGTCTGCGCCGCCGCGCCGGATGCGGGCAAAAACAGGCAGCACCCACGGGTAGAGCCGCAGTTTTTTGGTGGAGGTCAGGCGGAAAAACCACGCCGTGTCGGCAATCAGCCGTTGATCCGGGAAAACGCCTTTCTCCTCATAGAGCGCGCGAAAGACCTGCCGCAGATCAAACTCATAGTATGGATCCGGATCTTTTTTCTGTTCCGCCGCGCAAAGCCGGAGATAGGCCCGCCGCAGCTCAGCCGCCGCATAACGCGCCCCGTGTCCGGCGTAATAGAGAGCCGCCAGCTGCCATAGCCGCCGCCCCGTTTCATCGGTACGGATATCCACCAGCGTACCGTACAGGTCAAAGATGTAGTGCTTGTATCGGGACATGCCCGTCACCTCCCGGACCCATTTCGGTTGCCGCCTTTGGCGGCGAGAAATTGACGCATAAATTAAGTATAATAGCCGTCTTGCGGCAATTATAACACAGAAGGCGGACAAAAGAAACACCGACCGGAACAAGAGAGCCCCGGCTGTTCCCGCGTTCAACAATCCCACCATTATGTTCTGTACTTTTCGCCGTTTGTTTGGTATAATGTGTCTAACGAGACACTTTGTGAATGGACGTTTCGGCTCACAGGATGATTGTGCGCGATGCCCGCAACGTCACAGGATTCAGAAGGAAGAGAGGGTCAGCATGGGGTATATCATCATCATTGTTATCATCATTCTGATTATTGTGAACAGCAACAAAAATACCAGCTCCGGTGGATCCGGAACGAGCCGCGCTCCTTCAAAAAACGGCAGAGGTCAGTTGCTTGACATGAGCGGCAAACTGATCGTCAGCTTCAAGGATGGCGTTGTCTATTATCGCGATGACGTGGCCCAGCTGGGAAGATACGGCAGCGACGGCCGCGTGTACAATAAGAGCGGAGATTACATCGGGCGTGTCATGGGCGATTCCGCCGTGATGGACCGCACGTATAGTTACGAGTGGCTGCAGCGGCATCTCACAACAGACCCGGCCATTCATGACCCGAACTGCAAACCTGCCATGACGATGGAAGCCGGGATATTCTGTTCTTCCTGTATCGAAACGCCGGAAGAGGAGAGAATCGTCTTTGTTGATGGGGCGGGATCTGATCCCATCGGCGCCAACGCGGCTTATCTGGTTGGCATCAACGACGGGTTGATCAACAAAGCGCTGGACGACTTCTATCTGACAAGCAACGTGCAGCAGGACTGCTACTTTATCAAGAATAACGGGAGAGGCATGGCCTATACAAACTACTTCAAGCAGCGTTACGGCAGACCTTTTTGGAGTCTGAATTAAACCGCGGCGGGAGCGTTAGGGGAAATCGCAAAATATCAAAGGGCTGCTGCAGGTACCTGCAGCAGCCCTTTGATATTTACAGCGCCTTGAACAATGATCCCCTTTGGTTTTAGAAAAATGAAGCGCCGGGAAACAACAAAAAAGATGGCTTCGAATCCATAAAAATGAAATGATGCCGCCTTTGGCGGCTGATGATGTTTCTCCGCATGCGCTCCGAAATGATGCAGGCCGCTGCGCGATCTATGATGCGTTGTTTGCCTTTATGTGCCGCAGCACACCTCATTGCCGAGGGCAGCATCATTTTGCCCGACAGGGCAAACATCATTGAAAAACGCACGCCGAAGCGTGCGTTTTTCTGGTGGGGGATGGTGGATTCGAACCACCGAAGGCATCGCCAGCAGATTTACAGTCTGTCCCCTTTGGCCACTCGGGAAATCCCCCATATAAAATTGGAGCTGGTGGACGGATTCGAACCCCCGACCTGCTGATTACAAATCAGCTGCTCTACCAGCTGAGCTACACCAGCATGTCCAGCTTGGCTATATTAACACGCTCGCCCCCATTTGTCAATAGAAATTTCCGGGGATTTTGGAGAAGTTTTCAGGAAAGCATTGCGTCAAGGCCTCGC
This sequence comes from uncultured Oscillospiraceae bacterium, assembly GCA_947168655.1. Taxonomy (GTDB): domain Bacteria; phylum Bacillota; class Clostridia; order Oscillospirales; family Oscillospiraceae; genus Vescimonas. The sequence goes on along the minus strand of CAMVMU010000002.1, from coordinate 21,352 downwards.
ACCCTTGCGCGGCGGGCTCGGTTGTGCTATGCTGTGAACAAGAATTTCATGCAGGGAGGAAGACATATGAAACTGGCAGAGGCATTGCAGGAGCGCGCGGACCTGAACCGCCTGATCGCGGACCTGCGCAGCCGGCTGGCTGCCAACGCCACGGTGCAGGAAGGGGAGCGTCCCGCCGAGGATCCCGCGGAGCTGCTGTCCGAATTGGACCGCTGCGTGGCGGCACTGGAGGAACGGATCACCCAGATCAACCTGGCCAACTGCCGTACCACGGTGGACGGCAGGACGCTGACGGAGCTGCTGGCTCACAGGGATTGCCTGACGGTGCAGATCGGCGCGTATCGCCAGCTGCTGGATAACGCCAGCCAGACCGCATACCGCGCCAGGGGAACGGAGATCAAGGTGCTGAGCACCGTGGACGTGGCCGCGCTGCAAAAACAGGTGGACGCCATGTCCCATCAGCTGCGGCTGCTGGACAACACCATCCAGCAGACAAACTGGACCACCGACCTGTAAACAAATGCGGAAAGATGGTAGTCCTGCGGAGCGAATGCGATCTCTGTGGCTGAGAATGAGTCCACACAGGTGGTGTGCCGCCGGGCCGGCACGGGGTCCGAATCCCCGTTGTATCGTTATGCCCTGACCGCGTATACCCGTACCGATACCGCGTACAACGTATGACCCAGCATTGGCCGCCGGACGAGGGTGGGCATGGGGCCTTTCCGCGTTCCATCACAATTTAACATTTGAGAACCGCCGGAGATGTTCTCCGGCGGTTCTTTGACTGTCAAAAAAGGCCGACGAGCGTTGGGTGACGGAAAGGAAGATAGTCTGAAAGAAACCTATCAGGGGTGTCTTTCAGCTTTTTAATCACCGTTTTCCGAACTTGTTTGAAAGTTTGGAAAACGCCCCAGCTTGTCAAAAAAGCGGCAGCGCCGCTTTTTTGACAAGCTGGGGCCGCCGGAGATGTTCTCCGGCGGTTCTTTTGCGCGTATACTGCAGAAAAAAGAGGAGGTTCCCCATGTCTTCCATCTGTTCATCTGTTCGCCGCCTGATCGGGCATACCCCTTTGCTGGAGCTGAAGCGCCTGGCCGAGCGCCAGGGCGTACGTGCCCGGCTGCTGGGAAAGCTGGAAATGGTTAACGGGGCGGGATCCGTTAAGGACCGTGTGGCCTGGGCAATGCTGGATGACGCGGAAGCCGCCGGAACACTGCGTCCCGGCAGCGTTGTCATCGAGCCCACCTCCGGCAACACGGGCATCGCCCTTGCCGCTGCTGCCGCCGCCCGGGGTTATTCGGCGGTGATTGTCATGCCGGACACCATGTCCGCCGAGCGGCGCGCCATGGTGCGCGCCTACGGCGCGGAGCTGGTGCTGACGGACGGGGCAAAAGGCATGCCGGGCGCCATTGAACGGGCGCGGGAGCTGGCAGCAGAGGTCAGGAACAGCTTTCTTCCGGACCAGTTTTCCAACCCGTCCAATCCCGCCGCCCACTACCGCACCACCGGTCCGGAGATCTGGGAGGACACGGGCGGCGCGGTGGATCTTTTCGTGGCGGGAGTGGGTACAGGAGGTACGCTGACCGGGACAGGCAGATACCTTCGCGAGAAAAATCCGGCTGTGGAGATCGTGGCGGTGGAGCCCGCCGGGTCCCCCGTTCTCTCCGGCGGGGAGCCGGGACCCCACGGCATCCAGGGCATCGGGGCGGGCTTTGTGCCGGAGGTGCTGGACGTATCGTTGATCGACCGCGTGATCTCTGTGGCGGATACGGCGGCGTACGCCGCCGCACGGCTGCTGGCGCGGCAGGAGGGAATCCTGGCGGGGATCTCCGCCGGGGCGGCGCTGTGGGCGGCGGTCCAGGTGGGACGGGAGGCACAAAACGCGGGGAAAACGGTGGTGGTCCTTCTGCCGGATGGCGGGGAACGATATCTCTCCACACCGCTCTTTGGGAGATAAGTAAAAGGGGCTGTTAACAACAGCCCCTTTTACCCTATTCATCACGGTTTTGCGTCACTTTATAGCGGAATCATCCCCAAAGGTGTTCTGCCGCAGTTCCACCAGTGCGGTATAGAACTTACCAACGTCCAGATTCTTATAGCTCTCGGTGACCTCAACCTTGGCGCTTGTCCGCTCCTGAGCCAGATGGTTTCTGAAGCAGTCCCGGGCGATGGCACCCTCATCCAGCGGGCGGCGCAGCGCAATGCACATGGCGTTGGGAATGGTGATCACATCGCTGACTTCACCCGTCTCCAGCTCCTTTACGGCCCTCATCAGCGTGAGGTCAATGACGTCTGAACCCAGGGTCTGATCCGCGTCTGCGGTGACGCCCAGGGATTTGGCCAGCTCCTCCATCTTGGCGCAGGGGTCCTCCGCCTGGCGGATCTGGTCGACGCATTCCGTCAGAAGGGCCTCCTGGGTGGTGCGGCCATTCTCATCCAAGCCGGAGGTGGGCAGGGTGATGAGCCGGACGGTGGCGTAGTCCCGGCCCTTCATGAAGGCGTCCAGCGTAGCCTGAGAGGGATAGAGGCTGCTGCCGTATGTACCGGCGGTTTCCACCAGACGGGCGACCAGCTGATAGTTCTCGCTGATGCGGTCATAGGCCGCCTCGCTGACGCCCAGCATGTCCAGGTGGCGCTGATAGCCGTCGGCGCCGCCGTAGCGCAGCACGTCCGCATCCTTTTTCTGCTGGAGCTGGGCGCGATCCTCATCGGTAAGGCGTACGTCATATTTTACGGCGATGTCGCGGGCCACGGAAAACTGGATCACGGTTGCCAGTGCGCTGCGGCGGGCGTACTCGCCATAGGTGACGCCGTCGGAGATGACCTTGTTCCAGTCGACATCGCCGCGCTCGGAGACCATCGTCTCACAGTGATACGACAGCCAGTACAGATACTCTTCGACGGTGATGTTCCGGCCGTTGATGGCCGCAATGGTGGACGCGGGATCGAGACCGCTGGCCTGGCCAAAGAGACCCTCCGGCTTGCGCTGTCCGCAGCCGGCCAGCATGGCGGCCAGCAGCAGAACAATCAGGGTGAAAGCGAGAAAACGGATCTTTTTCATGGGGTGCCTCCTGTTCCGCCGTCCTGTGGCGGCATTTTTTCCTGTTCGTGGGTGTCCTGTCGGGTTTTCAGCCGGCTCACCAGCTCTCCGGCGGCTGTCAGCGCGTCCTCGCCGTCCTTGAGATAGAGGGTCAGGCGGGGATGCTCTCCGGCGGAGAGCAGCAGACGGCTGCGGTAGCTGGGCTGGACGCACAGTTCCATCAGCGCGGTGACGTCCAGCGTGTCGGCAAAGCTGAAGAGGAGCTGACGGCCCTTCTGGGTCACGTCGGTGATCGCCACCTCCACGGCGGCGGCGCGCAGCAGCGCCACGTCCAGCAGGGCGCGGACACTTTTTGGCACGTCGCCGTAGCGGTCCAGCAGTTCGTCGGTGAGGTCGTCGGCGTCCTCGTCCGCAGTGATGGCGGCGATGCGGCGGTAGAGATCCATCCGCTGTTGGGCGGAGGGCACGTACCAATCGGGGATGTGGGCGGCCACGGTCAGGTCGGCGGAGCATTCCAGCCGCTTGCGGTGACCCAGGCCCTGCTGCTCCAGCACGGCGTCGTTCAGCAGCTTGAGGTACATATCGTAGCCCACGCTCATCATATAGCCGGACTGTTCGGGGCCCAGCAGATTGCCGGCGCCCCGGATCTCCAGGTCCCGCATGGCGATTTTGAAGCCGGAGCCGAACTCCACGTACTCCCGGATGGCGCCCAGCCGTTTGGCGGCCACCTCCGTCAGCACCTTGCCGGTGCGGTAGGTGAGGTAGGCGTATGCCCGGCGGGGACTGCGGCCGATGCGGCCCCGGATCTGGTGGAGCTGGCTGAGACCCAGCCGGTCGGCGTCCTCTATGATGAGGGTGTTGACGTTGGGGATGTCGATGCCGGTCTCGATGATGGTGGTGCACACCAGCACCTGGATGTCGCCCTCGGCCATCAGCTGCATGGTGCGGCTCAGATCCCCCTCGGCCATTTTGCCGTGGGCAGTGGCCACAGTCACATCCTCCCCCAGCAGCTGGCGCAGGCGGGAAGCGGTGGCGTCGATGTTCTCCACCCGGTTGTGGAGATAGTAGACCTGTCCGCCCCGGTCCAGTTCCCGGCGGATGGCGTCGATGACGATGCCCCAGTCGTGCTCCAGCACGTAGGTCTGGACGCTCTGGCGGTCGTGAGGAGGCTGCTCGATGGTGCTCATGTCCCGGATCCCGGAGAGGGCCATGTTCAGCGTGCGGGGGATGGGGGTGGCGGAGAGGGTCAGGGTGTCCACCTGGCGGCTGCGTTCACGGAGCCGCTCCTTGGCGGCCACGCCGAAGCGCTGTTCCTCATCGATGATGAGCAGGCCCAGATCCTTGAACTCCACGCCTTTTTGCAGCAGCTTGTGGGTGCCGATCAGCAGGTCCACCCTCCCCTGCTTCGTCCGCTCCAGCGTTTCCTTCAGCTGCTTGGGACTGCGGAAGCGGGAGAGCACCTCAATGGTGACGGGGAAGGAGCGGAAGCGGTTCACCGCAGTGGCGTAGTGCTGCTGGGCCAGCACGGTGGTGGGAACCAGCAGGGCTGCCTGCTTGCCGTCCATGATGCACTTCATCACAGCCCGGAGGGCTACCTCCGTCTTGCCGTAGCCCACGTCGCCGCACAGCAGCCGGTCCATGGGAACAGGCTTTTCCATATCCGCCTTGATCTCGGCGGCGGCGGTGAGCTGATCGTCGGTCTCCTCGTACTCGAAGGCGTCCTCAAACTCCCGCTGCCACGGGCTGTCCGGTGAAAAGGCGTAGCCCCCCAGCCGCTGGCGCTCGGCGTACAGGGCGATGAGGCCCTTGGCCAGGTCCTTTGCGGCGGCCTTGGCGCGGTAGGTGGTCTTGGCCCACTCGGTGCCCCCCAGGCGGTTGAGCTTCACGGGCTTTTCCGTGTCCTCGCCGCCGGAGCCGATGTATTTGTTTACCAGATCCAGGGACGTGCAGGGTACGTACAGACAGTCGGTGCCGGCGTAGTTGATCTTGATATAATCCTTCTCTACCCCGTCCACCGGCATGCGGATGATGCCGGCGAAGCGGCCGATGCCGTGGTGGACGTGGACCACCAGGTCGCCGGGGGTCAGATCGGTGTAGGACTGAATCTTCCGGCGGCTGTCGTCCCGTTTGGCGCGGGGCTTTTTGGCCTTGCCGCTGACGGGAGCGGTCAGCTGGCCCTCGGTGAGGACCGCCAGCTTCAGCTCCGGGTATTCACTGCCGGCGCTGAGGGCGCCAATGCCGATGAGCACGGTGCCCCGCTGGGGCGTTTCCGCGCCGGTAAAATCCAAAGCGGAGGGGATCTTCCGCTGGGTCAGAAGGTTTTGGAGATTGCGGGCTCTGACCTCGCCGCCGCACAGCACCAGCACCCGATATCCGGCGGTGAGGTAGTGGACCATGTCTGTGGCGGCGGTGTCCAGTGAGCCGCCGTAGGAGCTCAGCTGCTTGGCGCCGATCTGCCACAGGCTTTTGGGCGGCAGCAGGCAGCGGCTGGTGGGCAGGCTCTCCAGCTGGCACAGGGCAAAATCCGCCAGTTTCTTTTGCAAGTCGCCCTCGCTCAGGGCGAGATCCGCAAAAGCGCCACACAGAAAGCCCGCCTCCATAGCGGCAGAGACATCCTCTTTCAGCTGCCATAGAAAGGCACGCAGGGATTCGCCAACCCTTGCGCTGTCGCTGACGCAGATCAGCGTGTCGGGGCGGAGATAGTCCATGGCGGTGGTCAGATCCGGGTAGACGGCGGCCATGTAGCGGTCAGGCCCGGCGGGGGTCAGACCCTGGCGGAGCTGCTCGGCGTCGGATGCGGCGGTGGCGCGCAGTTTCTGCGCGCTCTCGCCCTTCACCCGGGCGGCGGCCCGCTCCAGCGCCGCGGCAATTTCAGCGGCGTCGCTCCGGTGGGGCAGCACCTCTCCGGCGGGCAGGATCAGCGCCTGACGGCAGTTGGCGGTGCGGCGCTGGGTGGCCACGTCGAACCAGCCCAGGGAGTCCACCTCGTCGTCGAAGAATTCGCAGCGCACTGGCTGGTCCATGCCGGGGGAAAACACGTCCAGAATGCCGCCCCGGAGGGCGAACTGGCCGGGCCCCTCCACCTGGTCGGATCGGGTATAACCGGCGGCGGTGAGCTGCCGGGTGAGATCGGCCACGTCATAGCGGCCGTCATCGGTCAGAGTCAATACGGCGCCCCGCAGGATTTCCGGCGGGATCGTCCGCTGAATGGCGGCGTCCACGGCGGCCACCACGATCTCCGCGTGCTCCATGTCGTACAGGGCGCGCAGGCGGCGGTGTTCCCACTCCCGGCTGGCGGCGGAGGGGCGCAGCTGCCATTCACGGCGGGGCAGGACGGTGACGTCCTTGCCGGTGAGCAGATGCAGGTCGGCGGCCTGCCGCTCCGCCTCCCGCTCGTCGGCGCACAGCATCAGCAGGGGACGGCCCGTGGCGTGGCAAACCGCCGCGGCAATCTGCGCCCGGTGAACCGGGCCGAGGCCCGTGATCTGGGCCGGGCAGTCCCCGTGTTCCACGGCCTGCGCCAGCTCCCGCACCTGCGGCAGCGTCAGCAGCAGGTCGATCAGATTTTGCACGTTGCGTCCCCTCCTTTCTTTTGCTTCACTCAAAATGACAAAGTCATTTTGAGTGAGTGGGATTGCGGCCTGCTGCAGCGCACTCGCATACGCTCGCACGTTTGCAGGCCGAGAAGTATTTTTTGCCACGTACACGCCGCGGCAAAAAACGATTTCATATCTTCGCGTCTGTGCCAGCCTTTGTCCGCGACAAAGGAGCGGCAACAAAGGCAAATGCCCTTGGGGTGCGGACGCGAAATCTGCGATGTTTTTGGCAGTTTTACAGGTTAAAGGTCTCCCGGATCAGCCGGGCCGCCTCCTCCGGCGGCAGGTCGGCGTTCTCGATGCGCAGGTAGTTGTCAAAGGGGATCTCCCCCGGATAGCTGACGCAGCGGTGGTTTTCGTCATCCCGCACCAGCCGCCGGTCGGAGGTCTCCAGATCCCGCTTGGACGCCTTGTGGCGCAGTCGGTTCTCGGTCTTGTTCCGGGCCAGGCGCACCTCCTGGGGCGCGATCAGCTCCACGTAGTAAAACTCCGTGCCGTAGGGCGCGAAGATCCGCCGGACGTGCTCCAGATACCCCCAGTCCGCTGCGCTGTCAAAGTCGATCATCACGGTGAAGATCATGCCGTAGTTGTCCGAGGCGGCAAAGTTGTGGAAGATGACCTCCCTCAGCTCGTTGATGGTCTTCCCATCGAAGGCGCCGAAGATCTCCAGCACCGGCTCGATGGTCATGTGGTTGTGGAAAAGCCGCAGGCCCGTGTGCTTCATCAGCTCCTGGCCCACCGTCATCTTGCCGACGGCCGCGTCTCCCATGATAAATACAAGCTTCATATGTTCGCTCCCAAATCCGCTCCGCAGAACCTGTCCCGCTTCAGCACCATCCGGAGCTCCAAGGCGGCGACGGTTTTGCTGAACAGCTCCTCGCCGGTGGGGCGAAAGCCGCACTTCTCATAAAAGTGGATGGCGCGGCCATTCTCCTTCAGCACCCAGAGACAGATCTCGGGATAGCCCCGCAGCCGGGTCAGTGCAGCCTCCATCAGCCGCTGCGCCGCACCCGTTCCGTAATACTCGGACAGCACGTACAGCGCGAAGATCTCACCGACGTCCGGTGCCTCCTCGCCCCGGTCGCCGTATCCCACGAAGCCGACGACGCGTTCTCCGTCCTTGGCAACCAAGAGGTTGTCAGGCCAGCGGAAGGCCATCTCCTCGCATTTCTCGAGGGTGAGCTTGTTGAGATACGCCTCGCTGACGAGACCGGGGTACGCTTCGTGCCACGCCTTCCAGTGGACGTAGGCCTTGCCCCGGATCTCCTCATCCGTCTCCATGCTTTTTATCTCCATATCCATGGCTGTTCCCCAAGTCAGTTGAACTTGTTCTGGGCCTTGTCCACGCCGTCGCGGATCAGCACCGGCACGGCGGCCACAGCCTTGTCCAGCGCCTCCATCAGGGGCTTCTGCTCGTCGCCCATGGGGCGGCCGGTGACCCAATCGGCGATGTCGTAGTCTGCGTTCTCCGGCATGCCCACCCCCACCTTGATGCGGGGGAAGCGGTCGCTGCCCAGATGCTGGATGATGTTCTTCAGGCCGTTGTGGCCGCCGGCGCTGCCGCCACCCCGAATCCGCAGCTTGCCGATGGGCAGGCTGATGTCGTCGGAGACCACCAGCACGTGCTCCGGCGGGATCTTGTAGAACCGGGCGGCCTGGCCCACGGACTCGCCGCTGAGGTTCATATAGGTCTGGGGCTTCATCACCAGCACCTTCTCGCTCCCCAGCTCCGCCGTGGCTGTCCACGCCTTGAAGCGCAGCTTATTAAACTTGAAATGCTCCACCTCCGCCAGTTTATCCACGGCCAGAAAGCCCATGTTGTGGCGGGTGGACTCGTATTTGAGGCCCGGGTTGCCCAGCCCCACCAGCAGCCAGGTATAGCCGCCGTTGTCACGCTTGAAAAACATATCGTTATCCTCCTATGGGGAGATATGCGCAAAAAAATTGGTGGACTGATTACACAGTCCACCAATTATATCACACTTTTGTTCAGTTGAACAGCTTGGCGATGGAAATTTCCTGATAAATCCGCTCGATGGCCTCGGCGAACATGGGGGCCACGGACAGGTACTTCACCTTGCTGCAGCCCTCGCCCAGCGCGGTGGGCAGGGTGTTCAGCAGAGCCAGCTCCTTGATGTAGCTGCTCTCCAGCCGCTCGATGGCGGGACCGGACAGCAAGCCGTGGCTGGCGCAGGCGTAAACGTTCTTGGCGCCGCCCACTTCCACGATGGCCTTGGCAGCGCCCACCAGGGAGCCGGCGGTGTCCACCATGTCGTCGAAGAGGATGCAGTCCTTGCCTTCCACGTCGCCGATGACGTTCATGACCTCGCTCTGGTTGGCCTTCTGGCGGCGCTTGTCCACGATGGCCAGATTCATGTGCAGCTTCTGGGCAAAGGTGCGGGCGCGGGCCACGGAGCCCACGTCGGGGGACACCACCACCATGTCCTCGGCCTTCTCGCCGAACTTCTTGGCATAATAGTCCACGAAAACGGGGTTGCCGAACAGGTTGTCCACGGGGATATCGAAGAAGCCCTGGATCTGAGCGGCGTGGAGATCCATGGTCAGCACGCGGTCGGCGCCGGCGGCGGTGATCATGTTGGCCACCAGCTTGGCGGAGATGGGATCGCGGCTCTTGGCCTTGCGGTCCTGCCGGGCATACCCGAAGTAGGGCACCACGGCGGTGACGCGGCCGGCGGAGGCGCGCTTGCAGGCGTCGATCATGATGAGCAGCTCCATCAGACTGTCGTTGACGGGCTTGCAGGTGGAGTTGATCAGGAACACGTCGCTGCCGCGGACCGTCTCATACAGGGAGACGGAGACCTCGCCGTCAGCAAAGGTCTTGACCTCGGATTCGCCCAGCTTGGTTCCGATGATCTTGCAGATGTCGGCGGCCAGAGCGGGATTGGAGTTGCCGGTGAAAATCTTGATATCCTTGCCGTGAGAAATCATTTTTGCACACACTCGCTTTCTTTCGTTTTCTCGAAATCGGTTTCTCATGTATATAGAGGCAGGCATCGGCCTGGTACTCACACATTTTTCAACGCAGCTCAGATCAAAACACACAAGGGCTCGGGTTGAAAACTGTGTGAATTGATATTTCATATTCCGGGAGGGAATACCAATCCCCTACCGGACCCACCCCACGCGTCACTGGAGCAGGCGGGATTTTGTTGCGTCAAATACCTGCCGGTTTACTTCTTCCCCCAGCTGCGGCGAAAGCGGGCGGCCCAGCCGGTTTTGTTGGTCTGGCGGGTACGGGCAATGCCCAGAGCGTCGGCGGGCACGTCCTCAGTGATGGTGGAGCCGGCGGCGGTGTAGCTGCCGTCGCCCAGAGCCACCGGGGCGATCAGGTTGGTGTTGCAGCCCAGGAATACGTCGTCGCCGATGGTGCAGCGGTACTTCTTGTTGCCGTCGTAGTTGGTGGTGACGGTGCCGCAGCCGAAGTTGACACGCTTGCCCACGTCGCTGTCGCCCACGTAGGTCAGGTGGGAGATCTTGGTGCCTTCGCCGATGACGGAGTTCTTCATCTCCACGAAGTCGCCCACCCGGCAGTGGTCGCCGATGGTGCAGTTGGGGCGGACGTAGGTGAAGGGGCCCACGGTGGTGTGGCAGCCCACGGTGCTCTCGTTGACCTGGGAGGCGTTGACGGTAGTGCCTTCGCCGATGACGCTGTCCCGAATCATGGAGTTGGGGCCGATCTCGCAGTTCCCGGCAATATGGGTATTGCCGCGCAGGATGGTGCCCGGCAGCAGGACGGTGCCGGCGCCCACGGTGCAGGTGGGGTCCACGTAGGTATTGGAGGGATCCATGACGGTGACGCCGCCACTCATCAGCTTCTTCAGAACGAACTCACGGCACACGGGGACCACAGCGGCAAGGGCCTCTGCGCTCTCCAGAGGCGTAAGACCGCAGGTCGTTTCATCTGAGGGGATGGGCAGCACGGGGGCATCGATCACCAGAGTCTCGCCCTCCGGCCCTTCGCCGTTCACCACGGCGTCAAAGGCGGCCACGGCCTTCTCCGCTTCGCTCTGCCATTCCCGGTCACAGACGACAAAAAACCGCTCCACACCGCGCTCTTTCAGCTCCTGACATACCCAGGTCAGCACCGGGCAGAACAGGAGCGCTCGCAGCATGAGCGGCTTCTCCCCGGAAACGCATCCGTTCCGGAGATCCAGCAGGGCGGTATGATAGGCCATAGGAAAACGCCTCCCCTCTCAGCGTCTGATTCACTGGGTATTATAACAGAACCACCGTGAAAAGCCAACCCTTTTATCCAAATATCCTTTTCTTTTTTCCGCCGGGACGTGAAATGAAATAGAGTGATTATTTCTCACTGTGCAGAATGTCACTTTTTGGCGTAAAGGTTTGCCGAATTTTTATATTTATATTAAAAATGGCGTTTTTCATGAATTCATAGTTGAATTATTCATTTTCATGGATTACAATATATTTCCTTGAACGGAGGTGGAGGGGATGCTGCATATCGTGCTGGTGGAGCCGGAGATCCCGCAAAACTGCGGCAACATTGCCCGCACCTGCGCCGCTACCGGCAGCCAGCTCCATCTGGTGCGCCCGCTGGGCTTTGATATATCGGAGAAGGCCGTCCGCCGTGCCGGGCTGGACTACTGGCACCTGGTGGACGTGTTCGACTATGAGAATATCGACGCCTTTTTCACCGCCCATCCCGAGGCCATGGCCGACGGCTGGCTGGCCACCACCAAGGCGCCACGGGACTACACCGCCGCCCGCTTCTCACCGGACAGCTGGCTGTTTTTCGGCAAGGAGACGGCGGGTCTGCCCGCCTGGCTGCGGGAAAAGTATTGCGACCGCTGCATCCGTCTGCCCATGCGCGCGGAGGCCCGGAGCCTCAATCTCAGCAACTCCGTGGCCATCCTCACCTATGAGGCTCTGCGGCAAAACGGCTTTCCGGGGCTAACCGGGGTCGGCGAGATGGCGGAGAAACCAAGCTGCAAATTTTAAAGGAGGTCAAACTCTATGAATTATAACAAGAAAACCGTTATGGACGTGGACGTAGCCGGGAAGAAGATCCTGCTGCGCTGCGATTTCAATGTGCCCCAGGACAAGAAGACCGGCGCCATTACCAGCGACAAGCGCATCGTGGCGGCTCTGCCCACCATCCGGTACCTGCTGGACCGGGGCGCCGCTGTTATCGCCTGCTCCCATCTGGGCAAGCCCAACGCCACCTTCTCCTCCTATGTGAAAAAGCAGGTGGAAAAGGGCAAGAACGAGGCGGACATCACCGAGGAGGATTGGCGCAAGTCCCTGCGCAAGCTGACGCTGGCCCCCGTGGCGGAGCGGCTGAGCGAGCTGCTGGGTCGGGAGGTCATCTTCGCCTCCGACGTGGTGGGCGAGGACGCCCACGCCAAGGCTGCTGCCCTGCAGCCCGGCCAGATCATGCTGCTGGAGAACACCCGCTTTGAAAAGGGCGAGACCAAGAACGATCCGGAGCTTGCCAAGGCTCTGGCCGACATGGCGGAGCTGTACGTGTCCGACGCCTTCGGCACCGTACACCGTGCCCATGCCTCCACCGCCGGTGTGGCGGCCTATCTGCCCGCCGTCAGCGGCATGCTGGTGGCCAAGGAGCTGGAGATCATGGGCCGCGCCCTGGACGACCCCAAGCGCCCCTTCGTGGCGGTGCTGGGCGGCGCCAAGGTCAGCGACAAGATCGGCGTTATCAACAACCTGCTGGATAAGGCAGACACCATCATCATTGGCGGCGGCATGGCCTACACCTTTGCCAAGGCCCAGGGCGGCTCTATCGGCACCAGCCTGTGCGAGAGCGACAAGCTGGACTACGCCCGCGAGATGATCGAGAAGGCCCGGGAGCGGAGCGTGGAGCTGCTGCTGCCTACCGACACCCTGGCTGCCAGGGAATTCGCCGCCGACGCCGCGGCGGAGGTGGTGCCCACCAATGCCATTCCCGACGACATGATGGGCCTGGATATCGGCCCGGAGACCACGGAGCGCTTCTGCGCGGCGGTCCGGGGCGCCGGCACCGTGGTGTGGAACGGCCCCATGGGCGTCTTTGAGTTTGAGCGCTTCGCCGGCGGCACCCGCGCCATGGCCCAGGCCCTGGCCGACAGCGGCGCTGTGACCATCGTGGGCGGCGGCGACAGTGCGGCGGCCGTGGAGCAGATGGGCTTTGCCGACAAGATCACCCACATCTCCACCGGCGGCGGCGCCAGCCTGGAGTTCCTGGAGGGCAAGGAGCTGCCCGGTGTAGCCTGCCTGCTGGACAAATAATAATAAATTCTACGCTTTGCGTGTATAAATAGATAGAGGAGTTAGCAACATGAATCGCAGATATCGCAAGACCATTATTGCCGGCAACTGGAAAATGAACAAGACCGCCACCGAGACCAAGAAATTCGCCGAGGAGCTGAAGGCTGTGATGCCCAAGGCCAAGTGGTGCGAGGTCGTGATGTGCGTGCCGTCCGTCAACCTCCAGACTGCCGTAAAAGCTTTCAAGGACCTGCACGTGTCCGTCGGCGCAGAGAACCTGTTCTATGAGAAGTCCGGCGCCTACACCGGCGAGGTGTCCGCCGACATGCTGAAGGACCTGGGCGTGAAGTACGTCATCATCGGCCACAGCGAGCGCCGCCAGTACTTTGGCGAGACAGACGTGACCGTGAACAAGAAGGTCCACGCCGCCCTGGAGGCAGGGCTGCACCCCATCATCTGCGTGGGCGAGAGCCTGGAGCAGCGGGAGATGGGCATCACCATGGAGCTGGTGACCCTGCAGGTGAAGGCCGCCCTGTGCGGCGTCAGCGCCGAGAAGGTCCGCAAGTGCGTTATCGCCTATGAGCCCGTGTGGGCCATCGGCACCGGCAAGACCGCCACCGCCCAGCAGGCCGCCGAGGTCTGCACCGCCATCCGCGCCACCGTCCGCCACCTGTACGGCGCCCGCGTGGCCCGCTCCGTTACCATCCAGTACGGCGGCTCCATGAAGCCCGCCAACGCCGCGGAGCTGCTGGCTCAGCCGGATATCGACGGCGGCCTCATCGGCGGCGCCGCCCTGAAGAGCGGCGAGTTTGTGTCCATCATCAACGCCGCCAATCAGGAGTGAGGGATTCGCTCAAAATCTTTGGTTTTGAACGAGGAGGGCTTTTGCATGAATAAAACACCGACAACGCTGATCATCATGGACGGCTTCGGCCTGGCAGACCCCAGCGACACCAACGCGGTATCCCTGGCCAAGACCCCCGTGCTGGATCGGCTGGCAAAGGAATATGCCCACACCACCCTGTCCGCCAGCGGACTGGATGTGGGTCTGCCCGACGGGCAGATGGGCAACAGCGAGGTGGGTCACACCAACATCGGCGGCGGCCGCGTGGTGTTCCAGGATCTGCCCCGTATCAGCCGCGCCATCGACGACGGCAGTTTTTTCCAAAACGAGGCATACAACAAGGCCATGGACGCCTGTCTGGAGAAGGGAACCTCCCTGCATCTGTACGGTCTTCTGAGCGACGGCGGCGTCCATTCTCACATCACCCACCTGTATGCCCTGCTTCAGATGGCGAAGGACAAGGGGCTGGAGAAGGTCTACGTTCACTGCTTCCTGGACGGCCGTGACGTGTCCCCCACCAGCGGCAAGGGCTTTGTGGCTGCGCTGCGGGATAAGTGCGCTGAGATCGGCGTTGGCGCCATCGCCACGGTCATGGGCCGCTACTACGCCATGGACCGCGACAAGCGCTGGGAACGGCTGCAGCTGGCCTATGACGCCATGGTCTACGGCGAGGGCATCCAGAATGCCGACCCCGTGGACGCGGTGGCCCAGTCCTACGCCAACGGCGTCACCGACGAGTTCATGGAACCCGTGGTGTGCGATCCCAGCGGCACCATCTCCGACAACGACAGCGTGATCTTCTTCAACTTCCGGCCCGACCGGGCCCGGGAGATCACCCGTGCCATCGTGGATCCGGATTTTGACGGCTTCCAGCGGGAGTACTTCCCCACCACTTATATCTGCAACACCGAGTACGATGCCGCCATGCCCAACGTGACGGTGGCCTGGCCCCGGATCCGGGTCAACAACGGGCTGGGCGAGTATCTCAGCTCTCTGGGCCTGACCCAGCTTCGCATCGCCGAGACGGAGAAGTACGCCCACGTCACCTTCTTCTTCAACGGCGGCGTGGAGACCCAGTACCCCGGCGAGGACCGTGTGCTGGTGGCGTCCCCCAAGGTGGCCACCTACGACCTGCAGCCGGAGATGAGCGCTTATGAGGTGTGCGACAAGTGCGTGGAGCGCATCCAGTCCGGCGCCTACGACGTCATCATCCTCAACTTTGCCAACTGCGACATGGTGGGCCACACCGGCGTGCTGTCCGCCGCCGTGAAGGCTGTGGAGACCGTGGACGAGTGTGTGGGCCGGGTGGTGGACGCCACGCTGCAGATGGGCGGCATCGCCATGATCACCGCCGACCACGGCAACGCCGAGCAGATGGCCCAGCCGGACGGCTCTCCCATGACCGCCCATACCACCAATCTGGTGCCCTTCATCCTCTGCGGCGCCGGCACCGAGCTGCGTCCCGGCCGCCTGGCCGACATCGCCCCCACCATTCTGGACGTGATGGGTCTTGCCTGTCCCCCGGAGATGGACGGCCGGACACTGATTTTAAAATAAAAACACCGTTCCGCACGATTTCACGGCTCCCGGAGTTTTTTCGGGAGCCGTGAATATTTTTATCCGTTCCTGTCCATAATGGAGGGCAGAGGTTCTGATTTGAACATTTTGGCCTGCCGCAGGCCAAAACGATGCGGCGGCCGGATCCCTCCGGCCGGGAAAGGTGCAAACATGAGCGGAAAAAGAAGTTCCAAGCCGGGTTTCGGCGGCAAGGGCGGCTACATAGCCCTTGCTATGTGTATGGTCATTGCCGGCGTGGTCACGCTGGCCACCATGGGGACCACCCGCGCCCCCAAGGTTAAGGAGCCCGAACAGGTCCAGACACCTGCGGTGCAGCAGCGGCCGCAGGAGAGCAATAAGCCCGTCGCACCGGTGATCCAGCCGGAACAGATCAAGGATCTGCCCCGTCCGGTGCAGGTGATCCCCTCCGAGGAGAACCAGCCTGAGCCCGTCCAATCGCCCCAGGAGCTGGTGCCCCAGGTGGTCTCCCCATTGGACGGCACTACGGTGACGGTGTTCAGCATGACGGAGCTGATGTATGATGAGACCATGGCCGACTGGAGGACCCACAACGGCGTGGATATCCAGGCCGGGGAGGGCGATGCGGTGAAGACCGCCGCTGCCGGCACCGTGCAGATGGTCAACGACGACGAGCTGATGGGCACCACGGTGGTCATCGCCCACGCCGGCGGCTACACCACCCAGTACAGCAGCCTTCAGAAGTCTCCTCCGGTGGTGGAGGGACAGGAGGTCCTCGCAGGGGAGATCATCGGCTACGTGGGTTCCACCGCCGCGGCGGAGAGCTCCATGGGCCCCCACCTCCACTTTGCCGTCAGCCAGAACGGTGAGATCATCGACCCCAAGGAATACGTGGGCTAAAATGGGCGAAAAGATACCCCGCACCCAGACGGTACGGGGTATCTTTTTTTTGTTTTTTGGGGATCAATAGATCTTCTTCAGGCCCTTGACAAACTCCTCGGTGATACGCTCGATGGTGGCGATGGTGTACTGCTCCGTCACGTCCAGCGAACCATCGTCCTTCGTGGCGGCCTTGTGGCAGCCCTGGGCAAACAGCTCGGCCTGATCGATCATGTTCTCAACCTGCTGCTGAATATAAGGATTCATAAAACACCCTCCTGTCCTGTGATTGGGGCTATTATACACCCCATTTTCGATTTTGGCAACACCTTCCGCTTATTTCGCCTGCTTCATGGACAGGCTGATGCGGTGCTTTTTCTCGTCCACGTCCAGTACGACCACCTTCACGATGTCGCCCACGGACACCACCTGGCTGGGGTGCTTGATGAAACGGTCGCAGACCTGGGAGATGTGGACCAGTCCGTCCTGGTGGACGCCGATGTCCACGAACACGCCGAAATCCACCACGTTGCGCACGGTGCCCGTCAGCACCATGCCCGGCTTCAGGTCCTTCATATCCAGCACGTCGGTGCGCAGCACAGGCGGCGGCAGCTCATCGCGGACGTCGCGGCCCGGCTTCATCAGCTCCTTCACCACGTCGTCCAGGGTGGGCACGCCGATGCCCAGCTTTTCCGCCACCTTCTCCCTGCCCAGCAGCTTTACCTTCTGCTCCAGCAGAGCGATGTTCCCTGCGGCCACGTCCGCGAGGGTGTACCCGCAGAGGGTCAGCAGGGTCTCTGCCGCCTCGTAGCTCTCTGGGTGGACGCCGGTGTTGTCCAGCACGGAGCGGCTCTCCGGCACGCGCAGGAAGCCGGCGCACTGCTCAAAGGCCTTGGGGCCCAGCTTGGGCACCTTCAAAAGCTGTTTGCGGCCGGTGAAGGCGCCGTTCTCCTCCCGGTATTTGACGATGTTCTTCGCCGTGGTAGCCGTCAAACCGGACACCCGGCCCAGCAGGCTGGGGCTGGCGGTGTTCACATCCACGCCCACGGCGTTGACGCAGTCCTCCACCACACCGCCCAGGGTCTCGTCCAGCCGCTTCTGGGGCATGTCATGCTGGTACTGCCCCACGCCGATGGCCTTGGGGTCGATCTTCACCAGCTCGGCCAGGGGGTCCTGCATCCGCCGGGCGATGGACACGGCGCTGCGCAGGTTCACGTCGTAGTCGGGGAACTCCTCAGCGGCCAGCTTGCTGGCGGAGTACACCGAGGCCCCCGCCTCGTTGACGATCATGTAGCTGACGCCTGGGAGACTGCGAAGCATCTCCGCCGTCATCTGCTCCGTCTCCCGGCTGGCGGTGCCGTTGCCGATGGCGATGTGGGTCACGCCGTGGCGGCGGATCATGGTGGAAAGGCGTGTGATGGCCTCCTGTTTCCGCCGCTCGCCCTGGGTGGGGTAGACCACCGTGGTGTCCAGCACCTTGCCGGTGCCGTCCACCACTGCCACCTTGCAGCCGTGGGCGTAGCCGGGGTCCAGCCCCATGGTCACGTGGCCCTTGACAGGCGGCTGCATCAGCAGGGGCTTCAGGTTCAGGGCAAAGTTGTGGATAGCGCCCTCCGCCGCAGCGTCAGTGAGGTCGGACCGGGTCTCCCGCTCCAGGGAGGGGAAAAGCAGCCTGTCATAGCCGTCCTCGGCGGCGGCGCGGACAAAGTCGGCGCACTTGCCGCCGTTTTTGACGATGCGGTTCCAGATGAGGCCCAGGGCCCACTCCCGGTCCAGCTCTACGCTGACTTTCAAATAGCCCTCTTTCTCGCCCCGGTTAATGGCGAGGATCTGGTGGCCCGCCAGCTTGGCGACGCTCTGGGCGAAATCGTAGTACAGGCGGTAGACGCTGTCCTCTTCTTTTGTGGCCGCCGTGCGCAGTGTGGCCTTGCGTCCGATGAGCTCCCGCAGCTCCTTGCGGATGGCTGCGTCATCGGAGAGAACTTCGGCGATAATGTCGTTGGCTCCCGCCAGGGCATCCTCCACGTTCTCCACACCCTTCTCCGGGTCGATGTAGGCTAGCGCGAGGGCGGCGGGATCGGTACCCTTTTCCTGGGCGAATATCGCCTCCGCCAGCGGCTCCAGGCCCTTCTCCCGGGCCATGGTGGCACGGGTGCGGCGCTTTTGCTTGTAGGGGCGGTAGAGATCCTCCACCTCCGCCAGCGTATTGGCGCTGTCAATGGCGGCGGAGAGCTCGTCGGTCAGCTTTTCCTGTCCGGCAATGGAGCTCTTGACCTCCTCCTTCCGCGCCGCCAGATTGCGGAGATAGGTGAGCCGGTCAAAGAGCGTACGCAGGGCGGTGTCGTCCATGGAGCCGTGGAGCTCCTTGCGGTAGCGGGCGATGAAGGGGATGGTGTTGCCCTCGTCCAGCAGCTGCACCACGTTCTCCACGTAGTTTTTGGGCTGGCTCAGCTCTTGAGCGAGAGTGGTGATGAGATCGGTCATATGTGGGATTCCTTTCGTGGATTCGTTATATCGCGGAACGGCACCTATTGTACCAAGAAGTGCGGGGAAAATCAATGCCGGACCGGGAGCTTCTGAAAAACGAAAACATGTCATTGCGAGGCCCCACGGCCGGTTTGCGAACTGGCCTCGGAATGACAGCCGAGAGGCGTCTGCAGGCGTCAGAAAACGCCGCCCGGCGGGCGGCGTTTTCTGCTGTGCCGTGGGGATAGTCGTCATTTGTTCTTGTACGCCGCCACAAGGCGGTCGTAGACATCCTGCGCCGTCATGGATCCCAGGGAGCCGACGCCGGAATAGGCCGGGTCGAGCTTGAGAAGGGAGACCAGCAGCTTACCATCCGCCTTGCCGGTAACGGGATTGACGCGGAACAGCCCGTCGCCCCCGCCGGGGATGTGATAATATCCGGGACTTGCGTCGTTTTCCAGGACCAGGACGACCTCCTGGCCCATCCGCAGCATAAACTCGTCCTTGACCTGGCGCAGTTTGACGGTTTTGGTGGTCCCGTCGCTGGCCTCGGCCACGTCCAGGACCCAGCAGATGCCCACGTCGGACTCTCCCTCAATGAAAACGGGCGTGGCGCGTACGATCAGTGCTGCGTCCTCAAGCAGTTCTTCAACCGTGCTATAGCCTTTGATATAGCAAGCTTCGGCGAATGTATCGACGCGCATCTCTTCACCGCTCGGCTGAGTTTTCGGTCCCGGCAGGATTTTTCCGTCGGGGTCCCTGGGGACGGGCTGGATCTGGGACCAGTCATGGGTTGGCACAATGGGCTCGGTGGTCGGCCTGCGTGTCGCCATGATCGTCCCGAAGATCGCCAGACAGGCGCAGGCTGCGGCGGCCCAGCGCAGCCAGACCACGGTGGGCTGTTTTCGGGCCGCCGGAGCGGCCTCGGCAATAAAGCGGTCGTCCGCCTCGCCTATGGCGCGCAGAAGATGGGTTTCGTTCATATCTGAATACCTTCTTTCTCCAATACCGTTTTCAGCTTGTTTCGGGCGCGGAACAGGGTCACCGCCACCTTGCTCTCCGAGAGGCCGTATTCCCGGGCGATTTCCTTCACGGAGCTCATGTACCAGTAGCGGCGGACGAAGATTTTTCTCGTCTGAGGGGCGAGGCTCTGCAGGAAGCGGTCCAGCACATCCCGGGTGAGCAGGTCCTCGGCCAGCCGGTCCGACGGAGCGCCGCCGGGGATACAAGACGCCAGCTCCTCCAGCACCAGGGACGTTTGCCCCGCGCCCCGCTTCCGGGCCGAGGCACTCTCCCACCGGTTCAGCGCCAGATTCCGGGTGATCTTGCCCAGATACGTCTGCAGCCGCTCCGGGCGGGCGGGGGGAATGGCGTTCCAAAGCCGCAGATACGCGTCGTTGACGCACTCCTCCGCGTCCTGGTGGTTTTGCAGGATGTTATAGGCGATATAACGGCAATATGTCCCGTATTTTTGCTCGGTTTCCGATATGGCCGTATCAGACCGGGCCCAATATAGCCGGATGATCTCGCTGTCGTCCAAATCGCTGTTCCCCCTTCCGTGCGAAAGGCCTTTCACCTCAATACACCGGATGTGCTGCCGGTTTATTACAAGGGTTTTCGTTTTTGTTTGGTTTTTGGCACAAAACGGCCCCGCACTAAGCGGGGCCGTGAGTGAGAAGGGACGGCTTACTTTTTGTGGTACAGCTTGCGGACCTCGTACTTGGGCTCGCAGCTGACCTGCACGCCCAGACGGCGGTAGACCTTGGCGTCCTCCTCCGGCAGGATCACGGAGAAGTGGGCCTCGCAGCCCCGCAGATTGGTGAGCTGCTGCTGGGCCAGCTTGGCCAGGGGGTTGCTGAGGGCGGAGATGGTCAGGGCGATGAGCACCTCGTCGGAGTGGAGCCGGGGGTTGTGGTGGCCCAGATAGTCGATCTTCAGCGTGCTGATGGGCTCGATGACCGAGGCGGGGATCAGCTCCAGCCGGTGGTCGATGCCGGCCATGTACTTCAGGGCGTTGAGCAGCAGCGCCGCGCTGGGGCCCAGCAGGGATGAGGTCTTGCCGGTGACGATGCGGCCGTCCGGCAGCACCATGGCGCCGGCGGGGGCGTTGGTCTCCGCGGCCTTGTCCAGGCTGGCCTTCACCGCCGGACACAGATCCGGTGTGACGCCCGCCTGCTGCATGACCATTTTCAGTTTGTTCACCACGGTCTCGTCGCACAGGCCCTTGGCCCGGTCCACCATGCCGGCGTAGTAGCGCCGCAGGATCTCCATGCGGCTGGCCTCCTGGCACGCCTCGTCGTCCACGATGGCGAAGCCCGCCATGTTCACGCCCATGTCCGTGGGGGACTTGTAGGGGCACTGGCCCTGGATCTTCTCAAACATGGTGGCCAGCACCGGGAAGATTTCCACGTCGCGGTTGTAGTTGACGGTGGTCCTGCCGTAGGCCTCCAGATGGAAGGGGTCGATCATGTTCACGTCGTTGAGGTCGGCGGTGGCGGCCTCATAGGCCACGTTCACGGGATGCTTGAGGGGCAGGTTCCAGATCGGGAAAGTCTCGAACTTGGCATAGCCCGCGTTCACGCCCCGCACATGGTCGTGATAGAGCTGGCTGAGGCAGGTGGCCATCTTTCCGCTGCCGGGGCCGGGGGCCGTGATGATGATGAGAGGCCGGGTGGTCTCCACGTACTCGTTCTTGCCGTAGCCGTTGGGGCTCACGATGGTGCTGATATCAGAGGGGTAGCCGGGGATGGG
>CAMVMU010000001.1 GCA_947168655.1 uncultured Oscillospiraceae bacterium | reverse complement strand
AATCAGGACGACAAGACTGTCTACTCGAAGATGTGGCCTATGGCGGCGCAGTGGAGCCGCAGCTGGTGGGTACGCCCGGTGAGTGGGCGCAGCCGCAGCAGGGAGCGGTCGCCAAAAGAATCCAGCACCTGGTATTCCGTTCGGGCAGAGAGACCCTCGGGGTCGATGCGGCGCTTCAGCACGGAGTCGGGATCCCGGCCCATGGGAAGCGCGATGATCCCCGCTGTTTGCTCCGGCATGCCGGCGCAGACGCCCCGGTATTCCCGGCGGAAATCGTCGGTGTGGAGCATGGACATACATCGGTGGTGGATAAAGCCGCTCTTTGCCACCACCATGACGCCGGTGACGCCCCGGTCCAGGCGGTTTACCGGGTGGAAGGGACGCCCGTCCAGATAGTGGGCCACGGCGCCCGCCACCGTGACCGTTTCCTCCGTCAGCGCGGCGGAGTGAACGGCGAGGCCGGCCGGCTTGTTGAGGATCAGCAGATCCTCGTCCTCCCACAGGATATCCAGCGGATAGTCAACCGGGATGATGTGTTCGCTCAATGCGCCGTTGTCCGATACGTCCACTGCCACCGCGTCTCCCTGACGCAAAACTGTGGATACGGGCACGCTCTGTCCGTTCACGGCGATTGCGCCCTCACGCCACTTCATGCTCCTGAGAAGGGAGGAGGAGATGTGCCAGCGGCTGCGCAGCAGCGTTTTCAGTTTTTGACCGGCTTCGTCAGCGGTGACGGTATAACGCAGGATACGCGTGGCAGATCCCTCCTTTCCATGATCCACGAAAAAGGTGCCCTGACAAGGGCACCTTTTCGTGTGTTATCGGTCTTCGCGGAAGTAGCTCAGCCCCAGAGAGGCGGGGGGCTGATCCTCCCGCTTTTTACGCAGGGATACGACGATCAGTACCAGCAGGGTGATCACGTAGGGCAGCATCTTGTAGAGCTCCTTCACCTCCATTTGGGTGCCGGTGGGGATATAGAGGTACAGGATGTACAATCCGCCAAAGAGAATGGAGGCCAGAATGCTGATGTTGGGCCGCCAGATGGTGAAGATGACCAGGGCGATGGCCAGCCAGCCGCGGTCGCCGAAGGCATTGTTGGACCAGATGCCGCAGGCGTAGTCCATCACGTAGTACAGTCCGCCCAATCCGGCGATCATGCTGCCGATACAGGTGGCCAGATACTTGTGCCTCGTCACGTTGATGCCGGCGGCGTCGGCGGTGGCAGGGCTCTCGCCCACGCTGCGCAGGTGGAGGCCCGCTCTGGTATGATTGAGGATGTAGGAGGCAATCAGGGCGATGATGATGGCCAGATACGCCAGAAAGCCGTAGCTGAGGAAGATCTTGCCAAACCAGCCCAGATTATCCGCAAAGGGCAGGTGTTTGCTGAAAAAGGCGCTGGTGGCGGGCAGAGCCACGGAGGGCACGTCGCTGTGGGCCAGCTTGATAAGGGAACCGCCAAAGAAGTTGCCGAAGCCTACGCCGAAGGTGGTGAGAGCCAGACCGGTGACGTTCTGGTTGGCCCGCAGCGTGACGGTGAGGAAGCAGTACAGGAGTCCCATCAGCAGGGATCCCAGCAGGGAACAGGCCATGGGAATGGCGATGGCCCAAAAGCCGTTGAGGGGCTGGCCGGCCATGGACTGCTCATAGAAGAAGGAGCCGATGACGCCGCTGATGGCACCCACGTACATGATGCCGGGGATACCCAGGTTCAGGTTGCCGGATTTCTCCGTCAGGATCTCGCCGGTGGAGCCAAACAGGAGGGGGGTGCCCTGCATCACGGCACGGGGGATGAAGGATACGAAGTCAAACATGATCACTCGACCTCCTTTTTCGCCTTGCGGAAGTGGACCTGATAGTTGGTGAAGAAATCACTGCCGATGATGAAGAAGAGGATAATGCCGGTGAGGATATCGGCAAAGGAGTGGTTCAGGCTGAACACGCTGGAGATCTCGGTGGCGCCGCGCTCCAAAACCACCAGCAGCAGGCTGGTGAAGATCATGCCGATGGGGTTGAATTTGGCCAGCCAGGATACCATGACGGCGGTGAAGCCTCGCCCGTCCACCAGGGTGGTGGTGAGGGTGTGGTCGTTGCCGCTGACCAGAAGGAAGCCCACCAGACCGCAGATGGCGCCGGAGAGCACCATGGTGCGCACGATGACCCGCCCCACCTTGATGCCTGCGTAGCTGGCGGTTCGGTGACTCTCGCCCACCACGGAGATCTCATAGCCGTGCTTGCTGTAGGTGAGGTAAACGTACATGAAGCCGGTGAGAACGGCGATAAGCAGGATGGTCAGCAGATATTGCTGTCCCCCCAGCACCGGCAGCCATCCGGCTTGAGAGTTCTGGTTGATAATGCCGATGTTGCCGGAGCCTTTCGGCACCTCCCAGACGATGATGAAATAGGCGGCCAGCTGCATGGCGATATAGTTCATCATCAGGGTGAACAGCGTCTCGTTGGTCTCCCAGTGTGCCTTGAAGATGGCGGGCAGGAAGCCCCACAGGGCGCCGGCCGCCAGACTGGCGGCCAGGGAGATCAGCACCAGAAGGGCACTGGGTACCTTGCCGCCCAGGGTGATCATGCAGGCGGCACAGGCCAGGCAGCCGATCAGCACCTGTCCCTCGGCGCCGATGTTCCAGAACCGCATCTTGAAGGCGGGGGTGATGGCCAGGGAGATGCCCAGCAGAATGGCCAGCTTCTGGGCGGTGACCCAGCTCTTGCGCATTGTGCCGAAGGCGCCGTAAAAGATGGTGCTGAACACCTCGATGGGATTCAGACCGGTGAGCAGCATGGTGATGATGCCGCAGAAAACGAGGGCCAGCAAAATGGCGATGCCGCGGATCATCCAGCTTTTCTGCCAGGTGATGGATTCGCGCTTGGAGATATAAAGCAGCGGCTCTTTTTTATTCATTTTCGGCACCTCCCTTGTGAAGCGTCATCAGCCGTCCCACCTCGCGCTTATCGGTGGTACGGGCGTCAACCACGCCGGAGACCTGTCCGCCGCACAGCACCACGATCCGGTCGCACAGCTCCAGCAGCACGTCCAGGTCCTCGCCCACGTAGATGACGGCGCGGCCCTTCAGCTTCTGTTCCGTCAGCAGATTGTAGATGGTGTAGGAGGTGTTGATATCCAGACCGCGGACGGCGTAGGCCGTCATCAGAACGGCAGGTTCCTGGGCGATCTCGCGGCCCACCAGCACCTTCTGCACGTTGCCGCCGGACATGCGCCGCACTGGGAAGTTGGTGCTGGGCGTCACGACCTCCAGCTCCTCCCAGATGCGTTTGGCCATGGCCTCCGGCTCCTTGCGGCTGACAAACAGGCCCTTGGTCTTGCGCCAGGAGCGCAGCAGCATGTTGCCCGTCATGCCCATGGTGCCGACCAGGCCCATGCCCAGACGGTCCTCCGGCACGAAGCTCATGGCGACGCCGGCCTTGCGGATGGCCATGGGATCCATGCCCACCAGGTTTTTCGGCAGTTTGTCGGTGCCGTCATAGTCGGGATCATAGAACAGGATTTTACCCTCCTTCACGGGGTACAGGCCAGCCACGGCCTCCAGCAGCTCCCGCTGACCGGAGCCGGCCACGCCTGCGATGCCCAGCACCTCGCCGCTGTTGGCGGTGAAGCTGACGTCGTCCAGCCGCTTGACGCCCAGCTCGTCGTAAGCGGTCAGATGCTCGATGACCAGCCGCGGCTTGGGATCCACGGGGTTGGGGCGGTTGATATTCAGGCTGACACGGCGGCCCACCATCATGTCCGTGAGGGACTGCTGGTCGGCGTCCTTGGTGGCTACGTCGCCCACGTATTCGCCCTTGCGGAGGATCGCCACCCGGTCGCTGACCTCCAGCACCTCGTGGAGCTTGTGGGTGATAATGATAAGGGACTTGCCGTCCTTCTGCATATTCCGCATGATCTGGAACAGCTTGTCCGTCTCCTGGGGGGTCAGCACGGCGGTGGGCTCGTCCAGGATCAGAATATCCGCGCCGCGGTAGAGGACCTTGACGATCTCCACCGTCTGCTTCTGGGATACGGACATGTTGTAGATCTTCTGATCCGGATCGATGTCAAAGCCGTACTTCTCGCAGATCTCCCGGATCTTCTGGGCGGACTTTTTCAGGTCCAGCTTGCCGGGCAGACCGAGGACGATGTTTTCCGTTGCGGTGAACACGTCCACCAGCTTGAAATGCTGATGGATCATGCCGATGCCGTTGTCAAAGGCGTCCTTGGGGGAGGCAATGACCACCGGCTTATCGTGGATGTAGATCTGTCCCTCATCGGGGTGATAGATGCCGGAGAGCATGTTCATCAGCGTGGTCTTGCCGCTGCCGTTTTCGCCCAGCAGGGACAGGATCTCGCCCTCGTGCAGCTCCAGGTTGACGGCGTTGTTGGCCACAACTTTGGTGCCGAAGCGTTTGGTGATGTTCTCCATTCTGACGGCGTTTTTCACAACTTCCAAGGCGTTCACCCTTTCTGTTTGGTGGAAAATACAAGCTGCCACCCTACATAATTTTACACTTTATTGTATCACAAACTGCGGCGCTTGTAAATCAAAAACAGCAAAAAGCGGAGGCGTGGAGACAAAAAAGAACGGGCTGTCAAAAAACAGCCCGTTCTTTCACGGATAAAGGGGTCTGATCAGAACGCGGTATCCAGCAGGGTGATGCCGTCGATGGTCAGATCGAAGTAGGGAGCGGAGCGGAACTCGGACTCGTGGAAGTAACCGTCGGAGACGACCTCGGTCTCATGCTCATAAGCCTCGTCGGAATCCACGTCGGCCTTGTAGGAATCCAGAGCCTTGCCCTCCACGGTGAACTTGGAGGTGTCGAACACGTGGAGGGTGCCGGCCTTGAGCTCGGCCATGGCCTTGTCAATGGCCTCCTGGGTGCCGGGAGCAGCCACGTCGGTGTTGAGCTCGGTCAGCTCCACGGAGCCGGTAGCGATGGTGCCGGTCCAGTCGGGATCCATCTTCTCACCCTTCTGCACGGCCTTGATCACGTACTCATAGTAGGGCTCCCAGTTGATGCGGGAGGAGATGATGTAGGTGTTGGGGGCGACGTCCTTGGTGCTGCCGTTGTAGGACACGTCGGGCACACCGGCGGTCTCGCAGGCGGTGGGGGCGCCGAAGGAGTCAGCGTGCTGGCTGATCAGGGAGCAACCGCCCTGGATCAGCTTGTTGGCGGCTTCCTTCTCGGCGGCCTCGTTGTACCAGGAGCCGGTGAAGGTGACGTCCATGGTCACTTCGGGAACGATGGAGCGCACGCCCAGGAAGAAGGAGGTGTAGCCGGAGACCACCTCGGCGTAGGTGAAGGCGCCGACGTAGCCGATCTTGGCGGGCTTGCCCTCAGCCACCAGCTGCTGCAGCTTCATACCGGCAGCGACGCCGGCCAGATAGCGGCCCTCATAGATGGAGGCGAAAGCGTTGTGGTAGTTGGCCAGGCCCTCGGTGTGGGCGCGGGTGCCGGTGGAATGGCAGAACTGGACGTCGGGGTACTTCTTGGCGGCCTCGATCATGTAGGGCTCGTGGCCGAAGCTGTCGGCAAAGACGACCTTGCAGCCGGCGTCAGCCATGTCGCAGGCGGTCTCGTAGCAGGACTGGTCCTCACCGATGTTGGTCTTGATGACGTAGTCCACACCCAGCTTCTCGCAGGCTGCCTTGGCGGCGTTGATGAAGTTCAGGTCATAGGTGGAGTTCTCATCGTGCAGGGTGATGAAGCCCACCTTGAAGTCGGACTTGTTGCCGCCGCCGCAGGCTACCAGAGCCAGGGCCATGACCAGGG
This sequence comes from uncultured Oscillospiraceae bacterium, assembly GCA_947168655.1. Lineage (GTDB taxonomy): Bacteria > Bacillota > Clostridia > Oscillospirales > Oscillospiraceae > Vescimonas. The sequence goes on along the minus strand of CAMVMU010000001.1, from coordinate 98,000 downwards.
CGAGGACCATTGCAAGAATCTTTTTCATTCAGTTTTCCTCCTTTGTCAAAATACTATTTTCGTTTTGGACGGACGGATCACCGTCCGCCTGAATAACGGGCGCGCGCCCGACATTCACTTCCATAAGCGATACTGATATTATACAGGGATTTCTACCGAATTTCAACTAATAAAGATAAATGAACGCAAATTTCTTTGCCGCCGACAAATGCGGCGGGAGCCGAATCCGCAGGATTGCTCCATTTTTACAAAAATGCGCCCGGGGATATAGGGATCCTTAATGCCTCCTATTAATCCCAAAGGATAACGGGTGTCAGAAGGTCTTGCGCTTTTCCTCGCCGCCGTCCAGCTTCAGCAGGGCGTCCACGGGATCCTTGATCTGGGCCAGGAAGATCATGGCGGCGATGATGTAGGGCTTGAAGGAGGCCTGCTTGTAGAGAGGAACCAGATACCGGTCAAAGACGGAGCCGTCCACCTCGCCCTCCTCGCAGCTGACGCCGGAGATGTCGGCGGGCAGGCAGTGGAGATACAGGGCCTTGCCGTCCTTTGTCAGCTTCATCATGTCCTCGCTGCAGGTCCAGTCCTTGTGCTGGGCGTTTTCCGCCAGCAGGCGCTGCTCCAGCTCGTCGATGCCCTCCTTGTCGCCGGCGGCATAGAGCTTCGTACGCTCCTCCATGGCGGCGAAGGACGCCCAGGACTTGGGATAGACGATGTCGGCGTCCGTGAACGCCTCCTTCATGTCGTTGGTCTTGGTGAAGCGGGAGCCGTATTTCTCGCAGTTCTGCCGTGCGATCTCCTCCACCTCCGGCATCACGTCGTAGCCCTCGGGGTGGGCCAGCGTCACATCCATGCCGAAGCGGGTGAACAGGCCGATGACGCCCTGGGGCACGGAGAGGGGCTTTCCGTAGGAGGGGGAGTAGGCCCAGGTCATGGCCACCTTCTTGCCCTTCAGATTCTCCACGCCGCCGAAGTGGTGGATCACGTGGAGCAGGTCCGCCATGCACTGGGTGGGGTGGTCCACGTCGCACTGGAGATTCACCAGCGTGGGCTGCTGCTCCAGGATGCCGTCCCGGAAGCCCTCTTTCGTGGCGTCCATAAAGGTCTTCTGATACTTGTGGCCCTCGCCGATGAACATGTCGTCCCGGATGCCGATGACGTCGGCCATAAAGGACACCATGTTGGCGGTCTCCCGGACCGTTTCGCCGTGGGCGATCTGGGACTTCTTCTCGTCCAGATCCTGGACCTCCAGGCCCAGCAGGTTGCAGGCGGAGGCGAAGGAGAAGCGGGTGCGGGTGGAGTTGTCCCGGAAGATGGAGATGCCCAGACCGGAGTCAAAGACCCGGGTGCTCTTGTTCCGCTCACGCAGGTCCCGGAGGGCGTCGGCCACGGTGAAGATGGCCTCGATCTCGTCGTCGGTCTTGTCCCAGGTCCAGTAGAAGTCCTCCCGGTACATGTTCTTAATGTCCAGCTGGCGCAGATGCTCTGCCAGCTCAGCGGTCTTGCTCATAACAAAACTCTCCTTATGTGATTTAGTTGAAGTAAAACGAAAAAAGCGTCGCAGACTTCGCGCCGCGCACGGCGCGAAAAATTGAAATCGAAATTTCCGGCGGCGTGTACGTCGGAAATTTCACTTCTCAGGCCGCAAGTGTGCGAGCGTCTCACGCAAGCGAGTGCGCGCAGCGGCCTGCAAACCCTTGCCAACAGACGGTCTTACCGTCTGTTGGCGGTTTCGAGTGAAATGGCGCAGCCATTTCACTTGATGTCGTTGCCGGTGAGTTCCTGCCGGAAGGCGGTGGCGGAGCCGTCCTTGTTCTCCGGCTTATACAGCATGGGGACGGCGGCGTACACCGCGGCGCATGTCACCAGATCCTGCTTCCAGGTGATCTCATTGGGGGCGTGAGCCTGGGACTCAGCGCCGGGGCCAAAGCCCACGCAGGGGATGCCGTAGCGTCCCTGGATGGACACGCCGTTGGTGGAGAAGGTCCACTTGTCCGTCAAGGGGCGTCCCACGCGGGTGGAGGCGGCCTTTTCGTCGGCATAGAGCCGCTCGGTACCCCACAGGGCGTGGTGGGCGTCCACCAGCGCCTGGACGTGGGGAGCGGTCTCCTTGTTGATCCAGGTGGGGAAGAAGCACTCCGTCTCGTACACGTGGCCGGTCCATGCCGGCCGGTCGTACATGTACATGGACACCTTCACGTCCTTGGCGTACTTCCGCACGGCGGGCAGGTCCTCGATCTCCTTCAGGCAGGACCGGTACGTCTCCCCGGCGGTCATGCGGCGATCCACGGAGATGGCGCAGCTGTCGGCCACGGCGCAGCGGGAGGGGGAGGTGTAGAAGATCTGGCTGGTGGTGCAGGTGCCGCGGCCCAGGAACCGGGCGTCCTCCCAGTGGTCGGGGTTGTATTTGGGGTCCAGCATCTTCACCAGGCCCTTGATCTCCACGGTGTCGTCAGCCGGATTCTCATTGAGATCCCGGACGTTCTCAATGATCTCCGCCATCTTGTGGATGGCATTGTCGCCCCGCTCGGGGGCGGAGCCGTGGCAGGAAACGCCATGGACGTCCACCCGGATCTCCATGCGGCCCCGGTGTCCCCGGTAGATGCCGCCGTCGGTGGGCTCGGTGGAGATGACGAACTCGATTTTGCTGCGGGCGTCCTCGGGCCCGTCGAAGTACTCGTTGACGATGGACTGCCAGCACATGCCGTCGCAGTCCTCCTCCTGGACGGAGCCCACGATCATGATCTTGTACCCTTCGGGAATGAGGCCCAGATCCTTCATGATGCGTCCGCCATAGGCGGCGGCGGCCATGCCGCCCTCCTGGTCAGAGCCGCCGCGACCGTAGATGATGGTGTCGGTCTCGTAGCCCTCGTAGGGGTCGGCCTCCCAGTTGTCCCGGTTGCCGATGCCCACGGTGTCGATGTGGGAGTCGATGGCAATGATCCTGTCACCCTGGCCCAGCCAGCCGATGACATTGCCCAGCTTGTCGATCTCCACCTTGTCGTAGCCCAGCTTTTCCAGCTCCTGCGCAATGCGTCTGACCACTTTTTCCTCCTCGCAGGACTCCGAGGGTATGGCGATCATGTCCCGCAGAAAACGGCTCATGTCGCGGCGGTAGTTGGCGGCTGCGCGCTTGATGGCTTCAAAATCCATATGGAAAACCTCCGATCCATGTGAAATAATGGGTTTATGCACATTTATATATTTCATCATAGCACGTCTTTTCGGGATGTCAAATAATAATTGTTGAAACCTAAATATTATTTAGGTTTCTGGAAAAATAAGAATTGATTTATCAGACGATATTGTGTTAAAATGCAAAGTGGAATAGTAGAGAAGGGAGGATGACAGGTTGGAGAGCAAGCAATTTGATCTGCTCCGTCAGATGGCGGACGGCATTGCCGCCCAGTTTGGGCCGCGCTGTGAAGTGGTGATCCACGACGTGAGCACCATAGATCACTCCGTCGTCTATATCGTCAACGGTCATGTATCCGGCCGAAAGGTGGGCGACGGCGCATCCCGCGTGGTCATCGAGCAGGCACTGCAGTCTGATGCCCAGCCCCGGGACGAGCTGTGTTATCTCACCCGCACGCCCGATGGCAAGATCCTGAAATCCTCGTCCCTCTATATCCGAAACAGCCGCGGGACCGTATCGGCCATCTTCTCCATCAATTACGACGTGACGGGCCTGATGATGCTCCGCCGCGAGGTGGAGGAGGCGCTGGACGTGGGCGGAAAAAAGCAGGAGCCGGAGAAAATCATCAACGTCAACGAAGTGCTCGATGAGCTGATCGAACAATCGGTGAAGCTGGTGGGCAAGCCGGTGTCCATGATGTCCAAGGACGATAAGATCCGCGCCATTCAGTTCCTGAACCAGAGCGGCGCATTTCTGGTGACCAAGTCCGGTGATAAGGTGGCAAAATTCTTCGGCATTTCCAAGTATACGTTATATGCATATATCGACGCCAACAAGAAGCAGGAGGATAATAAGAATGGGTAAAATCGATCTGACCATCAACAAAGTCGGCCTGGAGCACAACATTCAGAAGGCGCGGGAGAACAACGTCATCATCCCCACCTTTGCCCAGATGGAAAATCCCGGCCTGATCCCCGAGAAGATCCGCTCGAAGCTGAAAAATACGGGACTGTGGGATGTGGATCCCGTGAACCTGTTCCGCATCACGTGGAAGAACGAGGCAAAAGAGAGCGGCGGACTGTTCCAGGACGTGCCCAACTACGTGGAGATCCCCCCGGAGCTCTCCGGCGTGCCCTGCCGCATCATCGCCATGGCGGGCAAGTGGTTCCCCACCGGCTGCCATAAGGTGGGCGCCTCCTTCGGCTGCCTGGTTCCCCGTCTGGTGACCGGTCAGTTCGACGCCACCTATCACCACGCCGTGTGGCCCTCCACCGGCAACTACTGCCGCGGCGGCGCCTTCAACTCCAAGCTGCTGGCGGTGGACAGCGTGGCCATTCTGCCGGCCGAGATGAGCAAGGAACGCTTCGACTGGCTCAGCAAGATCGCCGGCCAGGTCATCGCCACCCCCGGCTGTGAATCCAACGTCAAGGAGATCTTTGACAAGACCTGGGAGCTGCGCCGCGATCCCGCCATGATGATCTTCAACCAGTTCGAGGAGATGGGCAACCCCCTGTGGCACTACAACGTCACCGGCCGCGCCCTGGGCGATCTGTTCGAGGCCGTGCGCAAGCCCGGCCAGCGCCTTGCCGGCGCCTGCTTTACCTCCGGCTCCGCCGGAACCATGAGCGCAGGTGACCTGCTGAAGGAGCGCTATCCCCGCATGAAGCTGGCGGTGGGCGAGGCTCTGCAGTGCCCCACCATTCTCAACAACGGTTTCGGCGGCCACCGCATCGAGGGCATCGGCGATAAGCACATCCCCTGGATCCACAACGTGAAAAACACCGACATGGCCATCGCCATCGACGATGAGGACAGCCAGCGCCTGCTGCGCCTGTTCAACTGCCAGGCCGGCAGGGAATACATGAAGAGCGAGCTTGGCCTGGACGATGAGCTCATCGAGAAGATGAGCTGGCTGGGCATCTCCGGCATTGCCAACGTGCTGTGCTGCATCAAGATGGCCAAGTACTACGAGTTCACCGCCGATGACGTGGTTTGCACCGTGCTGACCGACTCCGCCGCCATGTACCAGTCCCGCATCAACGAGCTCAACGAGATGCACGGCGAATATGACGCGAAGGCTGCCGCCATCGATCACAATCTGCATATGCTGGGCTTGAAGACCGATAACCTGCTGGAGCTGACCTATGCCGAGCGCAAGCGTGTCCACAACCTGAAGTATTACACCTGGGTGGAGCAGCAGGGCCGCACCGTGGAGGATCTGAACGCCCAGTGGTATGACACCAGGGGCACCTGGGACGCCGTCCACGAACAGGCCGCCGAGCTGGATGAGCTGATCGACGAGTTCAACGAGGCCACCGGTGTGCTGGAGAAGTGATACACGCAGCGGCCGCGTAAATGCATCTTGCCGCCTGAAAATGCATCTTGCCTTCCGCGAGATTGACAGGGCGCAGGACAAACTGGTACGATACGGCCAGATTCAAGGAAAGGATAGCTGAATCGAGATGGGTCCTGTTGTTATCTTCTACATATTGATATCGATCCCGCTTTTCGTCGTCGCGCTGATCTCGACCCGGAAGTCCCCGGAGGAGAAGAAACAGGCCAAGCTGAAACGGGCGCGGATACGGCAATTCTTTACCCGCCCCGACCCGGAGCGTGAAGAGGGCTCCGGATGGAAAGAGGAATCCCTTTCCGAGCGTGAGGAGATCGACAAGTGGAAGGGAAAGGCGCTGGAAAAGCGCAAGCTCAAGAGAAAACAGCAGAGGATCTCCAGGCTGATCCCGCTGATCCACGCCTTTATTGCGCTTGCCATCATTTTCGCCATCCTGGAGGTGTATGTGCAGATCGTCCTGTTCTCCAGGGAACTTGGCCCGTTCTTCGTCCCTGCCGTCATCATCTACGTGGCCGTCCTGGCTTTGGTCGGATGGATCTTGAACCACCAGAAGGAGAAGCTGTCGGTGCGCGGTATGGTAGACGACGAATTGTATTACAGCATGTACCCCGTGGACCGTTTCTTCCATGAGAAGAAGGAGGCGATCCGGAATTGGTGGGCGGGCCGCAATGGAGGCAGGCGAGAGTCGTCTTTTGTCGACGAGGAAAGGCGACAGTATGAAGCTTATAGAAACCGTCAGGGAAAGCGTTGATAAGGCGGACCGACGCAGTCCGGGAAAAACAAGCGCGATGTGCGCGGCGTCATCGGCGACGAGCTGCATTTCCGGCTCTATCCGAAGGAGAAGCTGCGCCGGGAGCGCAGGATCGCCAGACAGGCACTGAATTCAAAAGAGGAGGGAACGACATGCGCAATGTGATCTGCGGCCGCTGTGTGAGATGCGGCCGGGAATATGAGGCAGTTCCCGATCTGACCACCTGCCAGTGCGGCGGCATTCTGGACATTGTCTACGACTACGACCATATCCGGACGGTGCTGACGAAGGAAAAACTGGCGCAGCGGGAGAACCGCTCTATGTGGCGCTACCGGGAGCTGCTGCCCGTGGAGGAGACCACGCCGGACACACCCCTCCGGGTGGGCTGGAGCCCTCTCTACGAGGAGCCGCGCCTGGCGGAGCTGCTGGGCGTCAAACGCCTGTGGATCAAGGACGACGGGCAGAACCCCACAGCCTCCCTGAAGGACCGGGCCAGCGCCATGGCGGTGGCCAAGGCGCAGGAGGCAGGGGCAAAGACCATCGCCTGCTCCTCCACCGGCAACGCCGCGTCGTCCCTGGCGGGCAACGCCGCCGCCGCGGGCCTGAAAACTTATATTTTCGTGCCGGACCGTGCCCCCAAGGGCAAGGTGGCGCAGTTGATGATGTTCGGCGCCAACGTGATCTCCGTCAAGGGCAACTACGAGGAGACCTTCAAGATGTCCGCCGAGGCCATCGAGAAATACGGCTGGTACAACCGCAACGCCGCCATCAACCCCTACCTCAGCGAGGGCAAGAAGACGGTGGCTCTGGAGATCGCCGAGCAGCTGAACTGGGAGATGCCGGACTATCTGGCCATCTCCGTGGGGGACGGCTGCACCATTGCCGGCGTGTGGAAAGGCCTGAAGGACCTGTACGCCATCGGCTTTATCGACCGGCTGCCCCGTCTCATCTCCGCCCAGTCCACCGGCTGCTGGCCCATCAACCGCGCCATCCTGGAGGGGAAGGATTGGGAGCCCATGGAGGAAAACACCATCGCCGATTCCATCTCCGTGGGCGTGCCCCGGAACGCGGACAAGGCCCTGATGGCGATCCGCGAGTCAAACGGTCTGGCCGTCTGCGTCACCGATGAGGAGATCCTGGCCGCTGCCCGCCTGCTGGGCCGCACCTGCGGCGTGTTCGGCGAACCGGCGGGCGTCACCGGCACGGCGGCGGTCAAGAAGGCTGCGGAACTGGGCCTCATTGGGAAGTGCGACACCGTGGTGTCCGTTGTCACCGGCAACGGTCTCAAGGACGTGGCCAACGCCATCAAAGCCGCCGGTGAACCGCTGCATATCGAGCCGGATCTTACGAAAATGGTGTCCGGATTCGCTGAGCGCGGAGTTGCCGTTGAGTAAAGCAGAAATACTTTATATTGTTTGAAAAAAGAGGATCTTCCGGTCACGGAAGATCCTCTTTTCGTCATAATTGCGGGGTATCACTCTGCAGGCTTTTCCTCGGCGGGCGAGTCCATAACGGCAGGCTCATTCAGCTTATCCTCATCGGCTGCCACATGGCTCTCGGTCGCTATGGCGTCGGCCATGCCGGAAGCGTAGGCCTTCTGCCGCACTTCCTCCAGCTCCTTCTGGTGGGCTGTCTCCCGGCGGCTGGCGGCGCGTTCCTCCCGGTGGTGCTCCACGGCGGCTTTGACGGCGCGGAACAGGAGGATCAGGAACAGCACGGCCACGATGGCCATGCCGACATATCCGGCGGTATTAACCTGCCAGCAGTTCTTGATGGTGAACATGCCGCTGTTGATCCTCAGGAAGTACAGGGCGACTCCTCCGGCGATGCAGAGAATGGCCAGGATCAGATCCAGAGTTGCCCGGATGCGGTGGTTTTTCCGGCGGATAAAGTAGCTGATGATCAGCAGCACGCCGGCCAGGAACAGGGCGGGGGACTGGGAAAGCAGGATGCTCTCAAGCGTTTCTTTCATAGCGGTTTCCTCTCTCTCGTATATTCTGTCAAAGCATATTCTTGTCTCGTGAGATAAACCGGCCGGTTTTGCCCACCAGCACCTGACCGTGATCCACTGCCAGGGCGCCGTGGAACCACACCTGCTGGATGCCGCCCCGGATGGCAAAGCCCTCGTAGGGGGAATATCCTGCCCGGCTGGCCATGTCCGCGGCGTGAAGCTCGTGGTCGGCCAGCGGATCGTAGATCACCAGGTCGGCGTCGGATCCGGCGGCGATGACGCCCTTGCGGGGATACAGACCGTAGAGCCTGGCGGGATTCTCGCTGAGGGCGCGGCACATGGTGGCAAGGCTGATCTTCCGTGTGGTGACACCGTAGGTGTAGACCAGCTCCGCCCGGGTCTCCACACCGGGTACGCCGCCGGGGATCTTCGTGAAATCGTCCCGTCCGGCATCTTTCTGCGCCACCGTGAAAGAACAGTGATCGGTGGAGACAGTCTGGATCTCGCCCTTGCGCAGACCTGCCCACAGGGCGGCCTGATCCGCCTTTGTGCGGATGGGGGGCGAACAGACGTACTTGGCGGCCTCCCTGTAATCGGCGTTTTCATACACGCTCTCGTCCAGCACCAGATACTGGGGGCAGGTCTCCACATAGACCTTCTGTCCCCGCTTCCGGGCGGCCTCCACCTCCCGCAATGCGGCGGCGTTTGTCAGATGGACGATGACCACGGGGATATCCACCGTCTGGGCAATACGCAGCAGGCGGCTGACAGCCTCGGCTTCCAGCTGGGCCGGACGGGTCCGGGGGTGACAGGCCACGGCGTTCTCACCTGCGGCCTTCTTCTCCGCCACCAGCGCGTCGATGACGCCGCTGTTCTCGCAGTGTACGCCGCAGATGCCGCCCGCGGCCTTCAGCTTTTTCAGCGCAAAGTACATGGCCTCATCGCCGATCATCATGGCGGGGTAGGTCATATACATTTTAAAAGACGTGATCCCGGCGGCCATCATGTCGTCGATCTCGGCCTCAATGGCGGGATTCCAGTCGTCAATGGTCATGTGGAAGCTGTAATCGCAGCTGCATTTGCCGTCTGCCTTTTGGTGCCAGAGCTCCAGGCCATGGTGCAGGGATTCGCCCTTGTTGGGGCAGGCAAAATCCACGATGGTGGTGGTGCCGCCACGGAGGGCGGAGAGGGTTCCGCTCTCAAAATCGTCGGCGGTGGTGGTTCCCGCCACGTCCAGGTCAAAGTGGGTGTGGGCGTCAATAAAGCCGGGCAGCAGCAGCTTGCCGGTGATGTCCATGACCCGGGTGCCGCTCTGTGGCGTGATGGTCCGGGCAACCTGCACGATCTTCTCGCCCTCGATCAGCACGTCGGCCTTTTTGGTGCCCTTGCCGGACACCACCGTGCCGCCGCGAAACAGCGTTTTCATATGGATCAACCTCCCGTCCAAGGCACATATCATATCACTTTACATTGTAGCACGGTTTTTTCAAAAATCCATAGAATTCTTTGCAAAAAAACAGAGCGATGATAGAATAACAGTACCCTATCCGGTGACCGAAGCGGGGCAAAAGGGTACTTGATGGATGAAAGGACCTTTCAGAGAGGAGGTGGATGCATGGACGACAGAGAAATCGTAGAGCAGCTCTGGCGACGTGATGAAGATTCCATCGCTGAATTGCAGGTGCGGTATGGGAACTATTGCCGCGCCGTTGCCTACGGTGTGCTGCGTAGCGATGGAGACGCCGAGGAGTGCTGCAACGACGTCTGGGTCGCAGCTTGGAATGCCATACCTCCCCAGCGGCCCGACGATCTGCGGGCCTTTTTGGGCAAAATCGCCCGGAATCTGGCCTTGAAGCGCCTCCGCTCTCTGAAGGCGGAAAAGCGGGGCGGCGGTGAGACGGCTCTCGCGCTGGAGGAGCTGGAGGAGATCGTCCCCGGAGGGACCACGCTGAACGAGCAGATCGAGGCACGGGAGCTGGCGCGAAAGCTGGATGAATTTCTGGGCACGCTGGGCGTCACCGAGCGGCGGGTCTTTCTGTGCCGATACTGGTATTTTGATCCCGTCCGTGACATTGCCTCGCGCTTTGGAATGGGGGAGAGCAGGGTGAAGATGATGTGTCTGCGCACACGGAAAAAGCTGCTGCTCTTCCTGCGAAAGGAGGACTTGTTATCATGAAAAGTGACCGTTTACAGGACGCTCTGGGCATGGTGCGGGACGACTATGTGTTGGATGCCCACAGTGAGAAAAAAACAAGAACATGGCGGCGCTGGGGGACGCTGGCGGCCTGCCTGTGCCTGGCGGCGGTGTGCGTGATCGGTGTGCCGAAGCTGCTGAACCGGGAGAACCCAAAGCCCGGACTGAAGGAGGATTCCCCGGCTCCCGGCGATGTACAGGAGCCCGTGCCGTATCCCGGGCCGGAGGGCCCAGCGCCGTGGCCAGGCGGCGTTGCGGGCCCCAACTGGCCCTTCAACGAGCCGGACCCTGTGGAGCCTCACGGCGATTGGCCGGTGATCTATAATCAGGTCGATGCAATGCCCGATGGGACGCACTACTTCAGCTTGGCAGGCCGACCCCTGACAGATACTGAGTGTCCCGCCGTGATTCCGGAGATACTGGCTTCCTGGCTGACGCTGGAGAGCGCAACGGCAAACTTTTGTGGGGCCTTCGATGAAAATGGGCGGCTGCAGGAGGACGCGCGGCTGGACAGCGTGGAGCTGCGATTCACCGATCCGGACCGTGGGTGCGCCGCCCACGTAGGCTTTTGGCCCGCCGACCGGACCTCTATCTTCGCCTGGGCTGCTCAGTTCAACCCGGGGGGCACGCAGGAGACCAACTTCGGCAGCGATCACGACACACGGTTTTTGACGCTGTATGAGTGTGAGGACACCGTGTGGACGTATTTCACCTGTGGTGACGTCAGCTATTGTGTGTCCGCGGAGAAGGAGTTCCGGGACGGCGTCGAGGATAACTTTTACAGGCTTGTCCTCGCCCTTCTCCACTCCGAGAAAACGCCGGATTTCTCCTTCCTTGTGCCTAACCCCTAAAACGCCAGAGAACAGAACTGATCCTCCGCCAAACGGCGGAGGATCAGTTACTGTATAGGAATATTACTTTACAGATACAGATACCCGTACCGATCCCGGATCTGGAGGATCAGGGCGTCCAGCGCGGTGGGAAGGCCGTTGTTGCGGACGCTGATGTTGTACTCCTTGGGGGGGCCGAAGGTGCGGACCCGGACGGTTTCGTGATCCAGGAACAGCACGCCGGCGTTCTGGGAATCAGCCATGTCCTCCGCCGTCTGGAACAGAGTGAACTTGTCGCGGCAGGGGGCGGAATCGTAGGGGCAGAAGGCGGTGCAGTTGCCGCACTCGTTGCACATCCTGTCCACGTGGAGGATCTGGTGGCTGCCGTCCGGCATGGTGATGGCCACATTGGCCCGGTTGGGGCACACGTCCACACAGTTCTCGCACACGGTGGAGCACTGGAGGCACCGCTCCCCCTCGCAGGCCCCGCAGCTTTCGCAGAGGATGCCCTTGCGAGCGATGGCATCGGGGACGGTGAGGCGCGCCGCTTCCGGGATCTCATACACGTGGGGCGTGCCGATGACCTCTTTGGCAAATTCCGCTGCGTCGGCGATGCCCTCCACCACCGTGGCGGGACCACGGCGGCAGTCGCCGGCGGCGTAAACCCCGGGCACGTTGGTGTGGAGGGAGGGGCGGCCCTTTCTGTCCAGCTCGATGCCGTTGGCAGCAAACAGTTCGTCGTCCACCTGCTCGCCCACTGCGGAGATCACCAGATCGCAGGGGATGGTGAAATACTCTCCGGTACCCACGGGACTGCGGCGTCCGGTGGCGTCCGGCTCACCCAGACGCATCTTTTGGCAGGTCAGCAAGCCGTTCTCCTGCTTCACCGGGGCGGCCAGCTCGGCAAAGGCCACACCGTCAGCCATGGCCAGCGCCAGCTCATGTTCGTCGGCGGGCATCTCCCGCCTGGTTCGGCGGTAGACGATGGTCACGTGGTCGGCGCCGCTGCGCTTGGCGAGGCGCGCCGCGTCCATGGCGGTGTTGCCCGCGCCCACCACGGCCACGCTGCCGCTGACGCCGATGGAGCCTGCCTTGACGCCCTTCATCCACTGGATCGCTCCGGCCACGGCGCCGGGGATACCCAGGTTTCCGGCCTTCCAGGCGCCCACGGCAAAGAGGATGTGGGTGTAACCCTGTGCCTTCAGCTCCTCCACCGAGGGGGCGGGGGCGCCGCACTTGACCTCCACGCCGTAGCGCAGCATCAGGTCAATGTCCTTCTGAATGGTCTCATCGGCAATGCGGAAGGCGGGGATCACGTGGCGGGGCACACCGCCCAGGGTTTTCTCCCGCTCAAAGATGGTGGTTTCAATGCCTGCCCGTCCCAGGAAATAGGCGGCGGCAATGCCGGTGGGACCGCCGCCGATGACAGCGGCTCTCTTGCCCGGTACACGCTCCGGCATGCGGATCGAGGCCATCAGCGATTCATAGCCGTTCCGCGCGGCCAACAGCTTGGTGTCCCGGATCTGCACCGACTCGTCGTAGAAGTTGCGGCTGCACTTGTTCTGGCAGCGGTGGGCGCAGATGGTGCCGGTGATGAAGGGCAGGGGATTCTTCGCCGTGATGAGCTTCAGTGCCGGGCCGAAGAGGCCCTTGCGGCACAGCTCCATGTATTCCGGAATGTCCTGCTCAATGGGGCAGCCGCCCTGGCAGGGGGCAATGAAGCAGTCCGTCCAGGGCACGCCGTCGGCGCGCTTGCGGCTGGGCAGGGGCTTGATGGGCTTCACATGGCGGCGGTCGGTGTGGCTGGCGGCGGACAGGGCGCAGATGGCCTCGGTGTCCGTGCCGGCAAAGGGCCGGTAGGGGAGGGACTCCACCTTTTCCACCATCTGGCGCAGGCGGTTGTAGCCGCCGGGCTTTAAAATGGTGGTGGCTGCGGTGATGGGCCAGATGCCGGCCAAAAACAGCTTGTCGCAGTTGAAGAACTCCGCGCCGCCGGCGAAGGAAATGCGCATTTTGCCCTGGAACTGGCGGCTGATGCGGTGGCACATCTCGATGGTCAGTGGGAACAGGGCCCGGCCGGACATGTACATCTCGTCATTGGGCAGCTCGCCCCGTGTGGTGTCCACCGGGAAGGTGTTGGAGAGCTTCAAACCGAACTCCAACCCATTCTCCTGCGCCAGCTTTTGCAGCCGCTCAAACATGGGCACAGCGTCGGCCCACTGCAGGTCCTCTTTGAAGTGATGCTCGTCAAAGACAATGTAGCCGTAGCCCATCTCGTCCAGGGTGCGGCGGGCGGTCTCGTAGCCCAGAATGGTGGGGTTGCACTTGACAAAGGTGTGCAGATGCTTCTCGGTGATGAGATAGGAGGCGATGCGCTCAATCTCGTCCGGCGGGCAGCCGTGGAGTGTGGACACGGTGACGCTGCGGCTGACGTGAGGGGAGATGGCGTCGATGTAATCGACATAGGCAGGGAACAGGTCTTTGAGGACGGACAGGCACTCGCCCCATATGGCGGTGGCGGAGGCGTCCTTCATGCCCTCGATGTATGTATTGACCTTCTCGCCCCTGATGCCCTCCAGGTCATAGCCCACGGACATGTTGAACACGAAGCCGTCCGGGTCGCCCAGACCGTAGACTTTGCTGATCATCTTCAGGGCGCACCAGGCCTTGATGTACTCCTCCATGGCCTGGGGCACGGTGAGCTCCGTGGACCACTCCTGGTTGTAGCCCTCGTCGTCGGCCAGAATGCAGGGACGGGGCACGCAGGCGGCCAGGTCCGCGCCGTCCATCTTCTGAACGGTCTTGACCTCGAAGAACCGGGCGCCGGCATAGTAGGCGGCGATGATGTTCTGGGCCAGCTGGCTGTTGGGACCGGCGGCGGGTCCGAAGGGTGTCTCGATCCGCTCGCCGAAGATGGGCAGGCTCTTGCCGGCGGCCTTATAGCCCTTGTGGACACCGAACATTCGGCCGCTGTCGGCGTATTCGGTTGTCACCCAGTTCATCAGCGACCGGAAGGGGATGGGAGTCATTTTCTCGGACATGGATAACACTCCTTTCAGTACTGCCTGTGGTTCAGCTCACCCCACAGCTTTTTGGCGGTCTCCAGAATGTGTGCGTTCTCCGCCTCCTCGTCGATGCCGATCAGTTCCCGGTCGCGCATCAGCACCTTGCCGTTTGCGATGGTGGTGCGGCAGAGCTTGCCGGTCATGCCGAAGAGGATGTGACCGTCGATGTTCTCATCGGAGAAGGGGGTGTAGGGCTTGTAGTCCATGACGATGATGTCCGCCGCGGCGCCGGATTTCAGCACGCCCAGCTCCGCGGGGAAGTACTTGGCGGCGATCTTCGCGTTGTTGCGGAACAGCATATTTGTGACCTCGCCCCAGGCCACGTTGGGCAGGCACGCGTTGAGCCGCTGGACGCACAGGGCCGCCTTCAGGGACTCGATCATGTCGTTGGTCCAGGCGTCGGTGCCCAGACCCAGCAGGATGCCCTCCCGGCTCAGGGGCAGGACGGGACATACGCCCACGGCGTTGGACATGTTGGACTCCGGGTTGTTCACCACCATGGTGTGGGTGTTTTTGATCAGCTCGATCTCGGCGGGATTCACGTGGATGCAGTGGCCCAACAGGGTCTTGTCGCCCAGGATGCCGTGGTCGTGGAGCCGCTGCACCGGACGGCGTCCGTAGTTCTGCAGGCTGTCGTACACGTCGTTCATGCCCTCGGAGACGTGAATGTGGTAGCCGGTGCGCCCGTTGTTGGCCGCCACCATACGGTCAAAGGTCTTGTCCGACAGGGTGAACAGGGCGTGTCCGCCGAACATGGCCGCCAGCATGGGATCCTTCTCCTTTTCGCAGTAGCTGATCCAGTCGGCATTCTCCTGGATGGCTTGACAGCATTTCTCCTCGCCGTCCCGGTCGCTGACCTCATAGCAGAGGCATGAGCGGATGCCGAACTTTTTGGCGCTCTCGCCGATCTGGAACAGGGAGCCGGGGATCTCGGCATAGGCGGCGTGGTGGTCAAAGATGGTGGTGACGCCCTGCTTGATGCAGTCGATGTAGAGGGCGTCGGCACTGGCCCGGCTGCCCTCCAGTGTCAGCTTCCGGTCCATGGCCCACCAGGTGCCGTCCAGCACCTCGTAGAAATTGGTGGGATTGTTGCCCACGATGGAGAGGCCCCTTGCCAGGGCGGAGTAGATGTGGGTATGGGCGTTGATAAAGGCAGGCATGATGACGCCGCCCCGGGCGTCGATGATTTCCGCATCCGGATATCTGGCGCGAAGAGCGGCCTCTTCGCCCACCTCGGTGATAGCGGGGCCGTCAAAGGCCACGGCGCCATGCTCGTAGTAGCCCTTGCCGGTGTCATCCCGGGTGATGAGCCGTCCGTTGGTGACAAGATACATGGATCCATTCCTCCTTTTCCTTGTTTCCGACTAACAAAAAGTGTTTCAAACCGGTCGGTTTGAAACACTCAAGCAACTGCTGAGTGATAGTTGCAGCCCGTGCGCGAAGCACTTCCTTACAGCTACCAATCTTGAATTGTTGGTTATATTATACACGCTTTAGCGGTGGAAAGCAATAGAAAACTGTGGAAAAATACAAAAAAGAAAGCCGCAGCGGCGCGCGATGCGCCGCTGCGGTGAGAGAGTTTTTACTTTGTGCCGAAGATGCGGTCGCCGGCGTCGCCCAGGCCGGGAACGATGTAGCCGTTCTCGTTCAGGTGATCGTCCAGCGCGCCGGCGTAGATATCCACGTCGGGGTGGTGGGAGGTGATGCACTCCACGCCTTCGGGGGCGGCCACCAGCACCATGAGCTTGATGTTCTTGCAGCCCCGCTTTTTCATCTCCGTGATGGCCATGTCGGCGCTGCCGCCGGTGGCCAGCATGGGATCGACGATGATGACGTCGCGCTCGGCGATGTCCTTGGGCATCTTGCAGAAGTACAGGTGAGGCTCCAGCGTCTCCTCATCACGGAACATGCCGATGTGGCCCACACGGGCGGAGGGCACCATGCGCAGCACGCCCTCCACCAGCCCCAGTCCGGCGCGGAGGATGGGCACCACGGCGAACTTTTTGCCCGCCAGCGTGGGCATATCCGCCCGGCAAAGCGGCGTCTCGATGGTTTTGGTGGTCAGAGGCAGATCGCGGGTGGCCTCATAGGTGATGAGCATGCCGATCTCGGAGACCAGCTCCCGGAAATCCTTGACGCTGGTGTTCTTGTCCCGCATGATGGTCAGTTTGTGGGCCACCAGGGGATGATCCATGATGTGAACCTTTTCACTATACATCTTGCAATTCCTCCGTATATTTCATTTATTGGATGCTCAGTCAAGTGTGATTTTCAGACCCTTTGCCAGCCGCTCCCGCTCGGCCTGGGACAGCCGCAGGTAATTGGGGGCAAGATCCCGGGCGGACACGGTCTCGCCCCGGGCAGCCATCCGCTCCGCGGTCAGCGCCACGCCCACGGCATTCTGCATCCGCAGTGGCTCTGGGGCCATGGAGCAGGGGACACCGTTCTCCAAGAGATAAGTATAGCACAGATTTGCGCCGTCTCCAACTATAATTTTCCGTTTTTCGTCATTTTTCAACTCATCCGCCAGTTGGGCAAGGCCGATGGCACGGTCGGTTGTCCGGCGTGTGAGCTCGCCGCCGCAGGCGGTGAACACGGCGTTGTAGATCTGATTGCGCCTTGCATCCATGGCGCAGACGACGGTGGCGTCCATGTGGCGCAGATTATCCGCCATGGCCTCCAGCGTTGACACGCCGCAGCAGGGCTTCTCCAGGGCCCAGGCAAGGCCCTTGGCGGCGGACACGCCGATGCGCAGACCGGTGAAGGAGCCGGGGCCGGCGGCCACGGCGATGAGATCCATCTGCTCCGGCGTCAGACCGCTGTGCCTCAGCATGCTGTCCACCAGCGGCATCAGTGTGACGCTGTGAGTCATGCCGGTGTTCTGATAGGCGGAGGCCAGGATCCTGCCGTTCTCCGTCACGGCGGCGGACACGCTCTTTGCCGAGGTCTCCAGTGCCAGGATCTTCATGCTTCTAAGCCTCCTTCAATGGTGATAACGCGCCAGTCCTCGTGCTGGCTGTGGCGCTGAATGGTCACGTAAACCGTGTCCTCCGGCATGGCGTCGGCCACGTTTTCACTCCACTCCACGGCGCACACGCCGCCCCTGTCCAGATAGTCCTCCCAGCCGATGTCGAAGAGCGCGTCGCTGCCGCTGAGGCGGTACATGTCAAAGTGGAACAGGGGAAGGCGTCCCTGGTATTCGTTGACGATGGTAAAGGTGGGGCTGGTGACCCGGTCCCGACAGCCGAGACCCTTTGCCAGCCCGCGGGTGAAGGCGGTTTTGCCCATGCCGAGACCGCCGCGGTAAGCCACCACGGTCCCCGGATCCAGACGCTGTCCCAGCTCCAGGCCGATCTGCTCCGTCTCCGCTACGCTGCGGGAGATACAGGTCACAGCACATCACCCCTTTTCCAAATAATTCATTTCATTATAGCACAACAACTTTCTCTTGAAAAGGGAAAAGGCAGCGTTTACAGGGAAAACTTCTTGTGATACAATAATAGGACAGATTCCCTGAATGCACAGGAGGCAGTATGATCCAGCGGGTTCGTGATTTCATAATGGACGTATTCCGGCAGGCTGATATGGTCCTGCTGGCGCTTTGCTGCGCCGCAACGGCCTTCGGAATACTGGAGATCGCCAGCGCCACCCGCTATATGGGCTCCTGGAAGCATGTAGCCGTCCAGGTTGCGGCGGCAGTCTTGGGCGTGGTAGGCTATCTTCTGATATCCATGGTGGACGTAAACGAGCTGTCCAAGGGCTGGAAGTGGATGATTCTGGGCAACGTGGTGCTCATTCTGCTGCTGCGCACGCCCCTCGGCGTGGACGACGGCACCGGCAACCGTGCCTGGCTCCACATTCCCCATTTCCCTGTGAGCATGCAGCCGGCGGAGATCATCAAGCTGACCTTCACCATTGTGCTTGCCAAGCAGCTGGTCTGGCAGAAGGAGGAGTGGAAGTTCAACGGCTTGCGCTCCGTGGCCTTCCTTGCCGCCCATATTCTTGCGCTTGTGGGCCTCTACTATCTGATCTCCGGCGATATGGGCAGTGCGCTGGTCTTCATTTTTATGTTCGCGTGCATGGCCTTTGTGGCCGGGATCAAGGCCCGGTGGTTTGCCCTTGGTCTGGCGGCGGGCGGCGCCGCCACCTATGTGCTGTGGATCAAGGACAAGATCAGCCCCTATATGAAACAGCGCATCCTGCTGCTTTTTGACCATGATATGGACTCTCTGGGCGTTGGCTGGCACCAGACCCGCAGCCTTTTGGCACTGGGCAGCGGCGGCCTGACAGGCCAGGGGCTGTTCCACGGCACCCAGACCCAGAGCCCGTACAGCTGGAGCCTGCCGGCCCGCCATACGGACTTCATCTTCTCCGCCATCGGCGAGGAGATGGGCCTTGTGGGCTGCGTGGCAGCCCTGGCGATCCTCACCGCCATCGTGGTTCACTGCCTTGTGGTGGCCTACCGCGCCAAGACGAAATTCGAGACGTATCTCTGCGTGGGCATGGCTGCAGTGGTGATCTTCCAGACGGTGGTCAACGTGGGTATGTGCCTCTTTATCATGCCGGTCATCGGCCTGACGCTACCCTTTTTCAGCTACGGCGGCTCGTCACTGGTGACCATGTTTGCGGCCATGGGCGTGGTGTCCGGTATCCGGAAGCGTTCCTTGCCGGAATGGCTGAGAAAGTCGTGAAGCTCCCATACAGCAAAGCACCTCCGGTGTACGGCCGGAGGTGCTTTATTGCTTATTCGGGATGCATCAGACTGGCGATGGTCACGCCGTCCAGATAGCGATTGATGAGACTGTTCAGTTCACTCCACATGGGGCGGGTGCGGCAATCGGCAGTGCGGGTGCAGGCATCCGCGTCACAGGTGAGACAAGCGACAGGGGAGAGGTCCCCCTCGGTCAGACGCAGGATCTGCCCCACGGTGATCTCCTCCGGCGGACGGGTCAGGCGGTAGCCGCCGCCTTTGCCGTGTATGCCCTGGATGAGTCCGCCGGACACCAGCGCCGGCAGGATCTTCTCCAGATATTTCAGGGAGATCTCCTGCCGCCCGGCGATCTCCCGCATGGCTACGTAGTCAGACGCGCTGTGCTCCGCCAGATCGATTATCACCCGTAGGGCGTAGCGGCCCCTTGTCGATATGATCACGGCGGATCACTCCCCGCAGTGGGGGCAGCTCTCGCCCTCCGGGAACTGACTGTGGTCGTACTCGATGCCGTTTTTGTCATAGTAATCCTTGACGGCGGACTTGATGGCCTCCTCTGCCAGCACGGAGCAGTGGAGCTTGTGGGCGGGAAGACCGTCCAGCGCCTCCGTCACCGCCTTGTTGGTCAGAGCCAGTGCTTCAGAGAGGGGCTTGCCCTTGATGAGCTCCGTGGCCATGGAACTGGAGGCGATGGCGCTGCCGCAGCCGAAGGTCTCGAACTTCACATCGGTGATAATGTCGTTTTCAATCTTCATATAGATCTTCATGATGTCACCGCAGACGGGATTGCCCACCTCGCCCACGCCGTCGGCGTCCTCGATGACGCCCACGTTCCGGGGATTGCGGAAATGATCCATTACTTTCTCACTGTACAATGCCATGATCGGTATCCTCCTTATTTTGCAAATACGTGGGGGCGCTTGCCCGTTACCAGATCCCGCCAGAAGGGGGACATGTTCCGCAGATAGGTGACGACCTCCTCCACGGAGCGGATGATATAGTCGATCTGCTCCTGGTCGCAGTCCGGGCCGATGGTCAGCCGCAGAGAGCCGTGGGCCACCTCGTGAGGCCGCCCGATGGCCAGCAGAACATGGCTGGGATCCAGAGAGCCAGAGGTGCAGGCGGAGCCGGAGGAGGCGGAGATGCCCTTGTCGTCCAGCAGCAGCAGAAGGGACTCGCCCTCGATTCCCTCAAAGCAGAAGTTGACGTTGGTGGGCAGCCGGTGTTCCCGGTCGCCGTTGAGCTCGGAGTAGGGGATCTGATCCAGACCCTCGATGAGCCTGTCCCGCAGAGCGGCGAGCCGGAAGTTGTCAGAGTCCATATTGTCGCAGCTCTCCTCGAGAGCGGCCGCCATGCCCATAATGGCGGGCACGTTCTCCGTGCCCGCCCGCTTGCCCCGCTCCTGTGCGCCGCCCTCAATGACGTTGGTCAGCGCAATGCCGCGTCTGGCGTACAGCACGCCGCAGCCCTTGGGGCCGTGGAACTTGTGGGCGGAGAGGGAGAGCATGTCGATAT
The DNA here is from genome assembly GCA_947168655.1 of uncultured Oscillospiraceae bacterium. Classification (GTDB taxonomy): domain Bacteria; phylum Bacillota; class Clostridia; order Oscillospirales; family Oscillospiraceae; genus Vescimonas. Next base: position 77,503 of record CAMVMU010000001.1, on the reverse strand, counting down.
TCTGGGCGACCACGTCGATGGGCAGATGTCCGGCGGCCTGCACGGCGTCCGTGTGGAAGAGGACGCCCTTTTCCCGGCACACGGCGCCGATCTCCGCGATGGGCTGAACGGTGCCGATCTCGTTGTTGGCGTACATGATGGTTACCAGACAGGTATCCTCCCGGATGGCATTTGCTACCTGCTCCGGCGTCACCAGCCCGTTTTTATGCACGTCCAGAAGCTCCACCTCGAAGCCCTGCTTCTCCAGCTTTTTCAGCGTGTGGAGGATGGCGTGATGCTCAAAGGCGGTGGAGATGATGTGTTTTTTGCCCTTCCGCGCGCCGATGGCTGCGGCGGAGAGGAGGGCCTGGTTGTCCGCCTCGCTGCCGCCGGAGGTGAAGGTGATCTCCCGGGGCGTGCAGCCCAGGCAGACCGCGATCCGCTCCCGGGCGCTCTCCAGCGCTTCCTTGGCCTCCTGACCAATGGTGTACAGGCTGGAGGGGTTCCCATAGATTTTGTCCATATAGGGCAGCATGGCCTCGATTGCCGTCCGGCTCATTTTTGTCGTTGCCGCGTTGTCCGCGTAAATGTGCATTTGTCATGACCTCCCTTGTGACGGCTCAAATAACCCACCAAACTGGTCGGCATATCGAGTGTACCACGATCAACCTACCAAGTCAAGGGGTAAATGGACAACGCTCCTGCAATTAATTTCGGCACCGGGAGGCGGTCTGGCGGTTGTATTTGCCGGAAAACTATGATATACTGTCATGGTATAATTAGGTAGAGTATGGGTAGGCGACTGCCCGGATGATGAGAGGATCAGCGTATGAAAATTGTTGTTTTGGCCGGCGGATTCAGTACGGAGCGCCACGTGTCCCTGGTCAGCGGCACCGGCATCTGCCGGGCTCTGCGGGAAAAGGGGCACCGGGCCATTCTGGTCGATATGTTTCTGGGACTTGAGAATTACCATGGCGCATTGGAGGACATCTTTAACGCGCCTGACGGGCTGTGCGGCGAGGTCCGGGTAGAGCGCACCGCCCCGGATCTGGATGCCGTGCGCCGGAGCCGGGCAGATAAGAGCCCTTCTGTGCTGGGCAAGGATGTGCTGACCGTGTGCGCCATGGCGGACGTGGTCTTTCTTGCCCTCCACGGCGCCTGCGGCGAGGACGGCCGCATCCAGGCGGCGCTGGACCTCGTCGGCGTGCCCTACACCGGCTCCAATTACGTGTCCAGCGGCATGGCGATGGATAAATCCATCGCCAAGCAGTTCATGGACTTTGAGGGCATCCGCACCGCGCCGTGGCGGGATCTGCGCTACTCCGAGGCGGACATTCCCCGTCTGGTGGAGGAGCTGGAGGTGCCCTGCGCGGTGAAGATCGTCAACGGCGGCAGCTCCATTGGCATTGAGCTGCCCGACACCAAGGCCGAGCTTCGCTGCGCGCTGCAGAGCGTTCTGCGCTACGGCGATCACGTGGTGGTGGAGAAGAAGATCCACGGCAGGGAGCTGACGGTAGCCGTGCTGGGCGACCGCTATCTTCCCGCGGTGGAGATCATCCCCCATGCGGAGTATTTCAACTACGAAACCAAATATCAGGCCGGCGGCGCAACCGAAGTGTGTCCCGCCGCTATCACCGACACCCAGTGGCGTGAGATGGGTGAGATGGCACTGAAGCTCCACCGCGCACTGGGGCTGAGCGTCTACTCCCGCTCCGATTTTCTGCTGGATGAAAACGGTATTGCCTGGTGCCTGGAGGTCAACACCCTGCCGGGTATGACGCCCACCAGCCTGGTGCCCCAGGAGGCGGCGGCCGTGGGCATCTCCTACGCCGATCTGTGCGAGCTCATTGTCAATGAGTCCCTGAAAGCCAGAAGGGAGGGGCGCTGATGTTCCGCTATACGCTTCATGAGATCTGTGACGCCGTAAACGGCACAGTCCTGCAGGACTGTGCCGGCGTGCTGACGTCTGTCACCACCGACAGCCGGAAGGTGGAGCCGGGTCAACTGTTCATCCCTCTGGTCGGCGAGCGTTTTGACGGCCACGACTATCTGGACGCGGCCCTGACCGCCGGGGCGGAGGGGTGCCTGACCGCCCGGCAGCCGGAAAACCTGCTGCCGGGAAAGGGTTATGTGCTGGTGGAGGACACCACAGCGGCGCTGAAGGCCCTGGCCACCTGGCACCGGGAGAGGTGTGAGATCCCCTTTGTTCAGGTCACCGGTTCCGTGGGAAAGACGACCACCAAGGAGATGATCGCCGCAGTGCTGAGCCGGCGGTACCGCACCCACAAGACCCACGCCAACCTCAACAACCAGATCGGCACACCGCTGACGCTGCTGGAGATCTCCCCATCGGATCAGGCCGCCGTCATCGAGACGGGCATGGACCACTTCGGCGAGATCCGTTACATGGGCGAAATGGTGCAGCCGGACATTGCCGTCATCACCAACGTGGGCGACGCCCACGTGGAGAACCTGGGCAACACCCGTCTGGGCGTATTAAAGGCCAAGTGCGAGATTTTTGAAAACCTGCGGCCCGGCGGTGTGGCCGTCCTCAACGGGGACGATGAACTGTTAAGGGATATTACTTTACAGAATAACGATATCATATTCTGCGGTCAGGGGGAAAACTGTTCTGTCCGGGTGACGGATGTGGAGGAGCGGGGCATCGAGGGACTGCGCTGCACCATTACCACGCCGCGCCATTCCTACCGTGTCCGGGTCACGAAACCCGGCAGCTACATGATCTATACGGCGGCCATATCCGTGGCCATCGGCGAGCGCCTTGGCCTGACGGAGGAGGAGATCGTGGAGGGCATTGCCGACTTCCGTCCGGTGGGCTCACGGATGAACCTAATTCGTTTGGATGATGACCGCATCATCATCGATGACTGCTACAACGCCAACCCCCAGTCCATGGCGGCAGCCCTGCGTCTTCTGGCCGCTACGCCCCGCCGCCGCATGGCGGTGCTGGGGGATATGAAGGAGCTGGGTGACCTCTCCGACGACGCCCACCGACGCATCGGGTCGCTGACGGCCGAACTGGGGATAGACGACGTGATAGCAATTGGTGAAAAGGCAAAATACTTGTCAGAGACAAATCCCAAGGTACAGTGGTTTCCCACGGTGGCAGAGGCTGTGGATACGCTTCACCGTCTGTTCACCCCCGGCACGGCGGCGCTGGTGAAAGCGTCTCACTCCATGGCGTTTGAAAGAATCACAGAGGAACTGAAAAACAGTAAGTAATTGATTGACACATGATTGACATCAGTGTGACCGGACTGGTCAAGTCCTTTGATTTGGAAATGAAGATACTGGACGGATTGACCTTCCAGGTGGATTCGCGCGAACGTGTGGGACTGCTGGGCAAGAACGGCGCCGGCAAGACCACCCTGTTCCGTATCCTCACCGGAGAGCTGCGCGCCGACGAGGGCGAGGTGATGATCGCTCCCGGCCGTCGGCTGGGCCTGATCTCCCAGATCCCGGTATATCCTGCGGGTTATACGGTGGAGGATGTGCTGCAGTCCGCCTTTGCCCGGATGGCCTCCCTGAAGGATGAGATGGACGCGCTGGAAGCGCGCATGGCGGAGGGTGACAGCGACGCGCGCACGTTGAAGCGGTACGGCGATCTCACCGCCCGGTTCGAGGGCCTGGGCGGCTATGATACCGAGACGGCGGTGAACAAGGTGGCAAACGGCCTCTCCATCAGCGCCGATATGCGCACCAGGCTGTTTGACGACCTGTCCGGCGGGGAAAAGACCCGGGTGAACCTGGGCCGCCTCATCCTGGAGGACACGGACATCCTGCTTTTGGATGAGCCCACCAATCACCTGGATCTCCAGGCAACCGAGTGGCTGGAGGAGTATCTGACCCGTTTCCGCGGCACGGTGGTGGTGATCTCCCACGACCGCTATTTTCTCGACCGCACCGTGACGCGCATCATTGAGGTGGAAAACGGCAAAGCGGAGTTCTACAGCGGCAACTACAGCTTCTATGCCATTGAAAAGGAGCGCCGCTATCAGGAGCAGCTCAAGCAGTATCTCAAGGAGCAGTCCAAGATCGAGCAGCTGGAGAAGGCTGTTGAACGGCAGAAGACATGGGCCCTTATGGGCAACGACCACACCTTCCGCCGCGCCGTCTCCATGGAGAAACGCATCGAGAGGATGCGCACCGTTTCCAAGCCCACCAAAGCCAAACGGATGGACGCCCGGTTCGCCAGCCGTGAGTTCCGGGGCGACGAGGTGCTGCAGATCCGGGGGCTCAGCAAGTCCTTTGGCGAGCGCAGCCTGTTTGAGGACATCTATCTGCGGGTGGGCGGCGGTGAGCGCATCGCTCTGCTGGGCGAAAACGGCACCGGCAAGACCACGCTTCTCAACATCATCACCGGCGCCGAGAAGCCGGACGGCGGGTCCGTGCGGCTGGGCCCCTCCGTGCGCACAGCCTATCTGGAGCAGATGATCCGCTTCGACCACCCGGAGCGGTCACTGGTGGATACCATGATCTACGAAAAACGGAACATGACGGCACAGAGCGCCCGGAACCGCCTGGCGGCCTATCAGTTTCAGGGGGAGGACGTGTTCAAGAGCGTGGGTGTTCTGTCCGGCGGCGAGCTGAGCCGGCTGCGTCTGTGCCTGCTGATGGACGAGGAGATCAACTTTCTCATCCTGGACGAGCCCACCAACCATCTGGATATTGCCGCCCGGGAGTGGATCGAAGAGGCGGTGGAGGCCTTTGACGGCACGCTGTTGTTCGTCAGCCATGACCGTTACTTTATCAACCGCTTTGCCACGCGGATCTGGGAACTGTCGGAGGGTACGATCCACGACTACCCCATGGGTTTTGCGGAGTACCGGTCTGTGAAGGCCGAGGAAAAGCGCCAGGTTCCTGTTTCCGCACCGAAAAAAACCGGCGATACCCGTCCTGTTCGGGGCAACCGCTCCCAGCAGGCGGCGAAAAAGCAGCTGACCATCTGCGAGAGCGCCATCGCCCGGCTGGAGGAGAAGTCCGCCGAGCTGAGCCTGCAGATGGAGGTATTTGGCAGCGATGCCGACATGATGATGCAGCTTTATGCCGAGAAAGAGGAGATAGACGCCAAGCTGGAAAGCGAGATGATCCGCTGGGAGGATCTATCCACGCAGATGGAGGAGGCAGAAAGATGAGTGATATTCTGTGCCTGTACTATTCCCGCACCGGGAAGACGAAAAGGGCCATGGAGGAGATCGCCGCCGCCCTGGATGCCGAGCTGGTGGAATTCACTGATGGCGAGGATTACAGCGGCGTAGGCGGTTTTCTGCGGGCGGGTAAATCCGCCATGCAGCGCAAGACGCTGCCCATCGAACCCTTTGATTCGGAGAAGCCGCTGAGCGAATACCGCCTGGTGATCCTTGGCACCCCCGTCTGGGCGGGGCGCTGCTCCAGTCCGGCCCGCGGGCTTCTGAAGCGGCGCGGCCTGGAGCTGGAGCGTGTGGCCTACGTGCTGACCCGCGCCGGGAAGAGCCGCTATGAGGATGTTTTTGATCAGATGGATCAGTACACCGCCGCCAAACACGTGCTGGGCGTGTCCCTCCGTGTGGACGACGTGGGCTACGCCTACTGGCGTGACGATTTTATTCAAAACGTGAAGCGTTATATGGAGCAGACCTATGGAGGATAAGCTGGCAAAAATCGAAGAGCATCTGACGGAGATCGAGGCCCAGCTGGCGGATCCGGCGGTGTACGCCGACCGGGAAAAGCTGACAAAGCTGAGCCGTGAGCAGAAGGAGCTGCAGCCGGTGGTGAACACCTGGCGGGAGCTGCGGCAGGCCCGGCAAGACCGGGAGGAAGCCCAGTCCATGCTGTCTGACCCGGAGCTTCGTGAGCTGGCCCAGGAGGAGCTGAGCCGCGCCAAGGCGGAGACGGAGCGGCTTGAGCAGGAGCTGAAGCGACAGCTGCTGCCCAGGGACCCCAACGACGACAAAAACGTAATCCTGGAGATCCGCGCCGGTATCGGCGGGGAGGAGGGGGCGCTGTTCGCCGCCGATCTGCTGCGGATGTACACCATGTACGCAGAGCGGAAGGGATTCACTCTCACCGTTGTCAGCGAGAATCTGACGGAGCTGGGCGGCGTCAAGGAGGTCGTGGCCACTGTGGAGGGCGCCGGAGCGTACTCCCGGCTGAAGTTCGAGGCGGGCACCCACCGGGTCCAGCGTGTGCCGGAGACCGAGTCCTCCGGCCGCATCCAGACCTCTGCCGCCACCGTGGCTGTGATGCCCGAGGCGGAGGAGGTTGAGTTCACCATTGACCCCAAGGACCTGCAGATCGACACCTACCGCTCCTCCGGCGCCGGGGGCCAGCACGTCAACAAGACGGAGTCCGCCATCCGCATCACCCACCTGCCCACCGGCACGGTGGTGGAGTGCCAGGATGAGCGCAGCCAGTATAAGAACAAGGACCGGGCTATGAAGATCCTCCGCTCCCGTCTCTACGAGGCGGAGCAGGAGAAGCAGAACGCCGCCATTGCCGCGGCACGCAAGACCCAGGTGGGCACCGGCGACCGCAGCGGCAAGATCCGCACCTACAACTTCCCCCAGAACCGTGTCACCGACCACCGGCTTACCGGGGACAACAAGAATTTCAATATTGCCGCCGTTATCAACGGCGATCTGGACGGTCTGATCGACGCGCTGACGCTGGCGGATCAGGCGGCCCGTCTGCAATCGGATGAAAGAGAGGAATAGAATCATGTTGAAAGCCAAGAAGATGCAGTACGACAAATCCGGTCCCCGCGTGGCCGAGGCCCTGCGCCGCCGCCGCTTTGACGCGTATTACTGCTCCACGACCCAGGAGGCGCTGGACAAGGTGCTGGAGCTGATCCCCGATGGCGCCCAGGTTTCCTGGGGCGGCAGCGTGACCGTGGACGAGCTGGGCGTCAGGGACGCCCTGCGCCGCCGGGGCCAGCCTCTGCTGGACCGGGACGCCGTGCCCGCCGAGGAGCGCGCTGAGATCATGCGCCGCGCCCAGAGCTGCGACGTGTTCCTGATGGGCAGCAACGCCGTCACCGAAGACGGTCAGCTTTTCAACATCGACGGCATGGGCAACCGGGTGGCCGCATTGTGCTACGGCCCCAAATCCGTCATCGTGGTGGCGGGCATGAACAAGGTGGTGCCGGATCTGGCGGCGGCATACAGCCGTGTGCGCCACGTGGCAGCGCCCATGAACGCCCAGCGCTTCGGCATCCAGACGCCCTGCTCCGTCACCGGCCAGTGCGGCGACTGCGTCAGCCCCGACTGCATCTGCAACGCCATGGTGGCCACCCGGGGCTGCCGCCCCGCCGGACGGGTCAAGGTGATCCTGGTGGGCGAGGATCTGGGCATGTGACGAGAGGGCGATATCCTTTGATTACGAGAGTTTTTCACCCGGAAACCGAACAAAACGCCATATCCGAGGCGGCGGAGATCCTCCGCCGGGGCGGTCTTCTGGGCATTCCCACCGAGACGGTGTACGGCCTTGGCGCCGACGGATTGAACGCCGACGCCGTGGCCCGGATCTTCGAGGCCAAGGGGAGGCCCCAGGACAACCCCCTGATCCTCCATGTGCCGTCTGCATCGTGGCTGGAGCGGTTCTGCCGTGACGTGCCAACCGTGGCCTACACGCTGGCGGAGCGGTTCTGGCCCGGCCCCCTGACCATGATCCTGCCCCGGCGGGAGAACGTGCCTCTGCGCACCACCGGAGGCCTCGAAACCGTGGGCGTCCGCTGCCCCAACCACCCGCTGACGCTGGCCATCATCGAAGCCGCCGGCGTGCCGGTGGCCGCCCCCAGCGGCAACACCTCCGGCCGTCCCAGCCCCACCACCGCCGCCCACATGCTCGAGGACATGGACGGCAAGATCGACGGCATCGTGGACGGCGGACCCTGCGCGGTGGGGGTGGAGAGCACCATCATCGACCTGACGGTGACGCCGCCCCGGCTGCTGCGCCCCGGCGGACTGCCGCTGGAGGAGCTGCGCACCGTGCTGGGCGAGGTGGCTGTGGACAAGGCGGTGACGGAGAAGCTGGGGGAGGGGGAGCGACCCCGCGCACCCGGCATGAAGTACCGCCACTACGCCCCCAAGGCGCCGGTGACGGTGGTAACGGGGGATCCCGCCTGTTCTGCCGCCTGGATCAGCGCCCACCTGGGCGAGAGGGACGGCGTCATCTGCTTTGACGAGTTTGCCCCGCAGTTTGCAGGCCATATAGTGCACAAGCTTGGCGCTGCTGCCGACCGCCTGGCTCAGGCCCGGCACGTGTTCGACGCCCTCCGCGCCTTTGACGCAAGCGACGTGAGCCACATATACGCCCAGTGTCCCGATGACGCCGGATTGGGTCTGGCGGTGGGCAACCGCCTCAAGAAGGCGGCGGGTTTCCACGTTGTCAACGTGGATCGGCCCATCGTTATCGGGCTCACAGGTCCCACCGGGGCGGGAAAGACCAGCGCTCTCCTGGCACTGGAGCGGCTGGGCGGCTTGATCCTGGACTGTGATGCCATCTATCACCAGATGCTGCAGACCGATGAGGGACTGCGCAGGGCCATCACCGACGCCTTCGGCGACGTGTTTGACGAGAACGGTCTGAACCGCCAGAAGCTGGGCGCGGTGGTATTTGCCGATCCCTCCGCCATGGACCGGCTCAACGCCATCATTTTTGAATACATTCCCCGGGAGGTGGAGCGGCGCATTGCCGCCACGGACGCTCCCGTAGTGGGCATCGACGCCATCAACCTCTTCGAGAGCGGCATGGACCGTCTGTGCCACAGAACCGTGGGCCTGCTGGCCCCGCTGGAAATGCGGCTGCGGCGGATCATGGCGCGGGACGGCATCGATGAGGAGTACGCACGTCTCCGCATCGCCGCCCAGAAGGGGGACGAGTTCTACCGGACTCGCTGCACGGATATCTTAATGAATGACGCGGCCTCCGCCGCTGAATTTGAGAACAAGGCATACGCCTTTTTCTGCCATATGATCCAAAAGATCAACAACAACAAGGAGGAAAGCAACCATGAGTGAAGAAATGAAGAGCCGCAAGGAGAAAGTGCTCAGCAGCCCCAAGAACGGCTATGACCGTATGGACTGTGCCGAGCGCGAGACCATGGAGCGCTACTGCGCGCAGTACAAGGACTTCCTGGACAAGGGCAAGACCGAGCGCCTGTGCGTCAAGGAGGCAGTGGCTCTGGCTGAGGCCAAGGGCTTTGTACCCTTCCGCCGCGGCATGGAGCTGAAGGCCGGCGACAAGGTCTACACCGTCAACCGCGGCAAGAGCGTGATGCTGGCCGTCATCGGCAACAAGTCCCTGGCCGAGGGCATTCAGATCACCGCTTCCCACATCGACTCCCCGCGCCTGGACCTGAAGCCCACCCCCCTCTATGAGGACGACGAGATGGCCTATTTCAAGACCCATTACTACGGCGGCATCCGCAAGTACCAGTGGGTCACCATCCCCCTGGAGATGCGGGGCGTTGTGGCCCTGAAGGACGGCACCGTGGTGGACGTGGCCCTGGGTGTGGGTGACGAGCCCAAGTTCGTCATCACCGACCTGCTGCCCCATCTGGGCGGCGAGCAGGGCAAGAAGCCCCTCAACGAGGCTATTACCGGCGAGGGCCTGAACGTGCTGCTGGGCAGCTGCCCCGTGGGCGAGGCCGGCGAGAGCGACCGCATTAAGCTCCACGTGATGGAGAAGCTGAACGAGAAGTACGGCATCACCGAGGCGGACTTTATCTCCGCTGAGATCGAGGTCGTCCCCGCCGCCAATGTCACTGACATCGGCCTGGACGCCAGCCTCATCGGCGCCTACGGCCACGATGACCGCGTCTGCGGCTTCGCCGCCCTTCAGGCTCTGCTGGATCTGGATACCGTCCCCGCCAAGACCGCCATCTGCATGCTGGCGGACAAGGAAGAGGTGGGCTCCATGGGCGTCACGGGCATGCAGTCCGCCGCTTTTGACACCTTCATCAACGACCTGTGCGATATCCAGAACGTGCCTCTGCGCGTCTGCTATGAGAATGCCTTCTGCCTGAGCACCGACGTCACCGCCGCATACGATCCCCTGTATGCCGACGTGTACGAGAAGCGCAACAGCGCCCACATCAACTACGGCGTGGGCCTGGCCAAGTACACCGGCGCACGGGGCAAGGGCGGCAGCAGCGACGCCAACGCCGAGACCGTGGCCTACGTCCGCCGCATCATGGACGAGAAGGACGTGGTGTGGCAGATGGCCGAGCTGGGCAAGATCGACGCCGGCGGCGGCGGCACCGTGGCCCAGTACATGGCAAACCGCAACATCGCCACCCTGGACGCCGGCGTGCCCGTTCTGAGTATGCACGCCCCCTTCGAGGTGGTCAGCAAGCTGGATTGCTACATGACCTACAAGGGCTGCAAGGCCGTCTATGAGGCGGAGTAAGAGGCACATATCGTGAAAAAACCGGAGCGGTCGCTCCGGTTTTTTTCTTGCGCATAAAAATTGCCATATGGGAACACCCTACATTGCAAAAGGAGGGTGCATATGAGCAAGGACAATCAGTATAAAAACGAGAATGAGTTTTCCCCGGAGAACAACGACTCCCCCCAGCAGCAGATCGTGGACATGGGCTCCTCGGTGGTCACCAACCGCCACGGCACCATCCACTGCCTCACCATCATCGGGCAGGTGGAGGGCCACATGCTGCTGCCGGGCTCCAGCAAGACCACCAAGTATGAGCACGTACTGCCCCTGCTGGCGGCCATCGAGGAGAGTGACGAGGTGGACGGGCTGCTGGTCCTGCTGAACACCGTGGGCGGCGACATCGAGGCGGGCCTGGCCATTGCGGAGCTCATCGCTGGAATGCAGAAGCCCACCGTCACCCTGGTGCTGGGCGGAGGTCACTCCATCGGCATCCCGCTGGCGGTGTCCGGCAAGGTGACCATGATCGCGCCGTCTGCGTCCATGACCATCCACCCGGTTCGCATGTCCGGCACCGTCATCGCCGTGCCCGCCACGTACCAGTATTTTGATCGCATCCAGGAGCGGATCATCGCCTTCGTGGCCAAGAACTCCCACATCAGCGCCGATCGGTTCCGTGCCCTGATGCTGGCCACCGGGGACATGGCCAACGACGTGGGCAGCATCGTCTACGGCGAGGAGGCGGTGGAGCTGGGCCTCATGGACCAGATCGGCACGTTGTCCGACGCGCTGAACTGCCTCTACGAGATGATCGACCACAAAAATGACGACAGCGATGACGAGGACAATCATAAGGGCAATAAAAAGGACTGATCCGGTGGGATCAGTCCTTTTCATAACGGTGCATCTTTTTCTTGAAAAATCGGTTTCGCCTTGTTATACTTATTCTGTATTACCATGCACAGATAAAAGAGGTGAACAGGTTGTACTTAAAGGCACTGGAAATCCAGGGTTTCAAATCCTTTCCCGATAAAACCGTATTGAATTTCGGCTCGGATATCACCGCCATTGTGGGCCCCAACGGCTCCGGCAAGTCCAACATCTCCGACGCCATCCGCTGGGTCATGGGCGAGCAGAACAGCCGCCAGCTCCGCGGCACGAAGATGGAGGACGTGATCTTCGGCGGCACGGAAAAGCGAGGCCCCATGGGCTTTGCCCAGGTGACGCTGGTCATCGACAACACCGAGCATATCTTCCCCCGTGATGAGGCGGAGGTGGCGGTCACCCGCCGGTATTACCGCAGCGGCGAGAGCGAATACTATATCAACCGCCAGTCCGTCCGATTGAAGGACGTGAACGAGCTGTTCATGGACACCGGCATGGGCCGGGAGGGCTATTCCATCATCGGCCAGGGCAAGATCGACGAGATCCTGTCCGTCAAATCCGGTGAGCGCCGCGAGATCTTCGAGGAGGCGGCTGGCATCTCCAAGTTCCGCCACCGCAAGGAGGAGGCCGAGCGCAAGCTGGAGCGCACCGAGGAGAACCTGGTGCGCATCAACGACAAGATCGCCGAGCTGGAGTTGCAGGTGGAGCCTCTGCGGGAGCAGGCGGAAAAGGCGAAAAAGTATCTGATCCTGCGCGACGAGCTGCGTGTGCTGGAGATCAGCGTGTGGCTGGAGCAGCTGCAGAATCTCAAGACCGCCGCCCTGAAGCTGAAAACCGACTGCGAGACGGCCCGGGCCGACCGCGACGCCGCCAAGGAGGCCGTGGACGCGGTGTTCGGCGAGGAGGCCGAGTGTGCCCGACTGACCCAGGAGAACGATGTGGCCGCTGAATCTCTGCGCAGAGACATCACCGGTCTGGACGCCGCTGCCTCGGAAGCCGAGAGCGCCATTGCCGTACTGGAGACCACCGTTGCCCATAACAGCGACTCTCTGCACCGCCTGGAGCAGGAGATGAGCGAGAGTGTGAACCGCACGGAGACGCTCCGTGCCCAGATGGATGAGAAGGCCGCCCGGCTGGACGCCATCGACGCGGAATCCGCTGAATTGGAGCGGGCGGTGAACGAGCTGCTGAGCCAGGTGAGCCAGATCGCCGGGAGCGCCGATTCCGCCGCCCAGGAGGCCACGGCGCTCCAAGCCAGGGAGACGCTGGCCATATCCGCCGCTGCCCAGGCCCGGATGGAACTCAGCGCCCTGCAGGCCACCGTGGACGGCGCCGCGGAGCGCCGTGCCGCGCTGGAGCGGGATCTGGCGGAATCCGCCGAAAAACTGACCGCCGCCGAGGCGGAGGCCAAGACCAACCGCCGCGCTCTGGACGAGGCCCGGGAGGAGGCTCAGGCCATCTCCAATATCATCCAGGGCCACAGCATGAAGATGGACGGCCGCCGCCGCCGCGCCGAAGAGGCGCAGGACGCCAAAGTCAAGCTGACCATGGACGTGGGCGCGCTGGAGAACCGTATTCACCTGCTCACGGAAATGGAAAAGGAATACGAGGGCTTTTCCAAGGCTGTTAAAACGGTGATGCTGGCCGCTGAGCGCCAGGCGCTGCGGGGCATCCACGCGCCGGTGGCCAGCCTCATGACCACCGATGAACGATATACCGTGGCACTGGAGATTGCCCTGGGAGCCGCGCTGCAGAACATCGTGGTGGACCGGGAGGAGGACGCCAAGGCCGCCATCGGTTACCTGAAACAGCGTGACGCCGGCCGCGCCACCTTCCTGCCGCTCACCGCCATCCATGGCGATGTGCTGCGCCAGAAGGGCGTGGAGAATGAATTCGGCTTTGTGGGCATCGCCAGTGATCTGGTACATCACGACAAAAAATACGACGACATCTTTCGCAGCCTGCTGGGACGCACCGTGGTTGTGGAGGATCTGGACTGCGGCATTGCCATGGCCCGGAAATACGGCAGTGCCTTCCGCATCGTCACGCTGGACGGCCAGGTGATGAACCGCGGCGGTTCCATGACCGGCGGCTCCGTGAACCGCACCGCCGGCGTGCTGAGCCGTGCCAACGAACTGAAGCGTCTGGACGGACAGCTGGACGCCATGCGCGAAAAGCTCCGTGAGGCCGTGAAGCGGGCCGAGGAGACGGGCCGCGAGCTGCAGAAGGCCCAGTATGAGCTGGACGTGGCCCGTGAGCAGCAGCACAAGGCTGAGGACGACGTCATCGCCCTGGAGGGAACCGGGAAGCAGTACGACGTGCTGCTGGACGGCCTGCGTGCTGCGCGGGAAAGCATGGAGCAGGAGTTGGGTGAGCTGGATCGCCGCAGGGAAGAGAGTGCGGGAAAGATGGAGGAACTTCACCGCGTCATCTCCGATCGCGAGGAGGAGGCTGCCGGATTCCATCGCGCCGTGGAGGCCAGCCAGGCCGGGCGTTCGGATCTGCTGGACCGCAGCACTGCCCTGTCCCGGGAGATCAGCGAGAAGCGGGCCATGCAGGCCGCTCTGGCCGCCGAGCATCAGACCTCCCGCCGCGCTATCGCCGAGCTGGAGCAGCTTCGCGACCAGCTGCTGACCGACCGTTCCGGCCGGGAGGAGCTGTGCCGCCAGTTTGCCGAGACCATGGCGAAGGCACAATCCGATATGGCGGAGCATCGTGTCAAGGCCGACGGGCTTCGCGGTCGCGCCGATGCGCTGCGCGCCAAGCTGGACGGCCTGATGGCCAACAAGATGGAGCTGGAGGCACGCCGCAGCTCAGTCATGCGCCAGATCGAGGAGCGCAACGAGACCCTCATCAACTGCACCCAGGAGGTCAACCGCCTGGAGCAGAAGCTCAGCGCCAACGCCATGGAGGAGAAAGCGATTCTCGACAAGCTCTGGGAGCATTACGAGCTGAGCCACTCCGACGCCATGGAGCAGCGCGTCGAGCTGGAGAGCGTGGCAAAGGCCACCCGGCGCATTGCCGAGCTGAACCGGGGCATCAAGGCCCTGGGCACCCCCAATATCGGCGCCATCGAGGAATACGACCGTGTCAATACACGTTACACCTACCTCAGCGAACAGCGCACCGACGTGGAAAAAGCAAAGGATGAGCTGCTGGGCGTCATTGAGGAGATCACCAAACAGATGACGGTGATCTTTGCCGAGCAGTTCAAGCTGCTCAACGAGAGCTTCCAGCAGACGTTCCTGGAGCTGTTCGGCGGCGGCAAGGCCCAGCTGGAGCTGGAGGATGAAAAGGATATCCTCAACTGCGGCATCGAGATCAAGGTGCAGCCCCCCGGCAAGCAGCTCAAGACCATCACGCTGCTCTCCGGCGGCGAGAAGGCGTTTGTGGCCATCGCCCTGTACTTTGCCATCCTGAAGGTACATCCCACGCCGTTCTGTGTCATGGACGAGATCGAGGCCGCACTGGACGAGTCCAACGTGGTGCGCTTTGCCCGCTATATGCGCCGCATCGCCGGTAAGACCCAGTTCATCGTCATCACCCACCGGCGCGGTACCATGGAAGAGGCGGACGTGCTTTACGGCGTTACCATGCAGGAGCGGGGGATCTCCCTGGTGCTGACGGCCAACCTTAACGAGCTGGCCAAGGAATACAAGATCAAGTAGGAGGGACCGCAATGGGTCTGTTTGCAAAACTGAAAAAGGCGTGGCTGGCCCCCATCTCGTGGGACACGCTGGACGACGACTTTTACGACAATCTGGAGGAATCCCTGATCCTGGGCGATGTGGGCATGGAAATCTCCGAGTCCGCGGTAAAGGAGCTGCAGGACAGAGCCTACAAGGACATGCTTATGACCGGTGATCAGGTCAAGGGCGCCCTGCGTGACATCCTGGGCAAGAGCCTGAACGTGGGCGATCCCGGACTGGATATGAAGCACACCCCCGCCGTTGTGCTGGTGATCGGCGTCAACGGCGTGGGCAAGACCACCTCCATCGGAAAACTGGCCCACCGTCTCAAGGGCCAGGGCAAGAAGGTGCTGCTGTGCGCGGCTGATACGTTCCGCGCCGCAGCCGCCGATCAGCTGGAGATCTGGGCCAACCGCGCCGGGGTGGACATCGTCCGCCAGCACGAGGGCGCCGATCCCGGCGCCGTGCTGTTTGACGCCCTCCAGGCCGCCAAGGCCCGGGACGTGGACGTGGTGCTGTGCGACACCGCCGGACGGCTCCACAACAAGGCAAATCTGATGAAGGAGCTGGCCAAACTCCGCAAGATCATCGACCGGGAGTGCCCGGACTCCTCTGTGGAGACGCTGCTGGTGCTGGACGCCACCACAGGGCAGAACGGCCTCATCCAGGCCCGCACCTTCAAGGAGACCGCCGGACTCACCGGCATCATCCTCACCAAGCTGGACGGCACCGCCAAGGGCGGCATCGTCATCGCCATCGCCAAAGAGCTGGGCGTGCCCGTGAAATTCGTGGGTTTGGGCGAGGGGATCAACGATCTCCAGCCCTTCGACGCCAATGAGTTTCTCAGCGATATGTTCTGATGGGAGGGAATACTGTGCGGAAAGACGGCAGAAAATGCAACGAGCTGCGTCCGGTGACCATCACCAAGGACTTTGTTAAGTTTGCCGAGGGCAGCGTGCTCATCCAGTGCGGCGACACCAAGGTGCTGTGCAACGCCTCGGTGGAGGACCGCGTCCCGCCCCACGTCCGCCCCGGCTGGGGCTGGGTCACGGCGGAGTATTCTATGCTGCCCCGTGCCAACCGGGAGCGCAGCCGCCGGGATATAGACAAGCTGAAGCTCTCCTCCCGCAGTGCCGAGATTCAGCGGCTCATCGGCCGCAGCCTCCGCGCGGCGGTGGATCTCCGCGCCCTGGGCGAGCGCACCATCACCATCGATTGCGACGTGCTCCAGGGCGACGGCGGCACACGCACCGCCAGCGTCACCGGCGGCTTTATCGCTCTGGCCCTGGCCTGCAAAAAGCTGGTGGCCGACGGCGATCTGGGCAGCAGCCCCATCCGCCACTTTGTCGCCGGCGTCAGCGCCGGCATCGTGGACGACGAGCCCCGGCTGGACCTGCCCTATGAGGAGGACAGCCGCGCCCAGGTGGACCTCAACTGCATCATGAACGAGCTGGGGGAGATCATCGAGATCCAGGGCACCGGCGAGGGCCGCGCCTTCACCGTGCGGGAGCAGCAGGAGCTGCTGGAGCTGTGCGCCAAGGGCAACCGGGAGCTCATCGCCAAACAGCGCGAGATTCTCGGGAGACTGTGATGGATAACAACTCCATGCATTGTCCGGTCTGTTCCCATGAGATGGCATCCGGCGAAGCTGTTACCGGTGCCATGGCTGAACCGGTTGCGGTGAAATGGCTGGACGACCGGGACGCAAAATCGGAAGAGCTGGTTTTGCCCTACCGGATGCTCCAGTGTTTTGGCGCAGGAAACAAGGTTTTCTTTTGCCCGGATTGCGGTGTGATTGTCGCCGAAGTGCAGGAGAGGAAAAACTACACCAAAGCAATAGCTGACAAGTTAAAGAACTTTATAGATGACGTCGCTGAAGCGCGGGCCCGTCACGCGGAGGAGCAACGGGAGACGCAGCGGGAAAAGACCCGCGAAAAGCGCCGCAAAAAGGATCCCTGGGAGGGTTGAAGATGAAATTCGTATTGGCGTCCCACAACCGTGGGAAACTGAAGGAGATGCAGGAGATTTTGGGCACACTGGGCGTGGAGGTGGTTCTCCAGTCCGACCTTGGCCTGAATCTGGAGCCGGAGGAGAACGGCGCCACTTTCCTGGAAAATGCCGCCATCAAGGCCAAAGCCGTCATGGAGGCCAGCGGTCTGCCCGCCATTGCCGATGACAGCGGCCTGTGCGTGGACGCGCTGAATGGCGCACCGGGCGTCTACTCTGCCCGCTACAGCGGCCTGGACGACGACGCGGCCCGCTACCGTCTGCTCTTGAACAATCTTCGGGGCGCCACCAGCCGCGCCGCCCATTTCCACTGCGCGGTGGTGTGCTGTTTCCCCAATGGCGACACCGTCACCGCCGAGGGCGACTGCCCCGGCACCATCGCCTTTGCCCCCATGGGGGAGGGCGGCTTCGGCTACGATCCCGTGTTCTTCGTGCCGGAGTTGAGAAAAACCTTCGCCCAGCTAAGCGCGGAGGAGAAGAACGCCATTTCCCACCGGGGCAACGCATTGCGGGCCTTTGCGGTGGAATTGCAGAGATATATGGAGAAGAACTGATATGGAACTGACAAGCAAACAGAGAGCGCAGCTGCGCGCCATCGCCGCCAATGAGGATACCATCCTCCACGTGGGCAAGGATGGTATCGGGGAGAATCTCATCAAGCAGGCCAACGATGCCCTGGAGGCCCGGGAGCTCATCAAGGGGCGTGTACTGGAGAACAGCCTCTACACCGCCCGGGAGGCCGCTGAGGAGCTGAGCCGCCTGACCCGCAGCGAGGTGGTGCAGGTCATCGGCAGCAAGTTCGTGCTGTACCGCTTCCAGCACAACAAGGAAAAACGCCGCATCGAGCTGGTGCGCGACCGGAAGAAAACGGTCTGATATGCGGATCGGCATCTACGGGGGCACCTTCAACCCCATTCATCGGGGCCACCTCACCGCGGCGCGGGCTGCCGTGGAGCAGTTGGGCCTTGACAAGCTGCTGCTGGTTCCTGCCAACGTGCCGCCTCACAAGGCATTGCCGGAGGGCAGCGCCTCTCCAACCCAGCGGCTGGAGATGACGGTGCTGGCAACCGCGGAGCTGGAGTGTAAGGCGGAAGTCCTTGACATTGAGCTGCGCAGAACAGGAAAAAGCTATACCAGTGACACCCTTCGGGCTTTGCGCCAGCAGTATCCGGACGACGAGCTGTGGCTGCTGATGGGCTCGGACATGTTTCTGAGCCTCCACACGTGGCACGAGCCGGAGGTGATCTTATCGCTGGTGAACGTGGGCGCTTTCAGCCGCGTGGAGGGGGACGAGGACGCCGCCTTCGCCGCACAGAAGGCGTATCTGGAGGAGACCTACGGCGCTACCGTCGCCACCGTGGACAACCGGGAGGTCATCGAACTGAGCTCCACGGAGGTCCGCGGCGCTCTGCCCGGCGGAGGCGGAAAGGATATGCTGCCGGAGGCTGTTTACGGCTACATTTTGCGCCAACAGCTATACGGTACAGATTGCGACCTGAAGCACCTGACGCCGGAGGAGCTGCGGCCCATCGCGCTGAGCTACCTCAAGCCCAAGCGGATGCCCCACGTGCTGGGTACGGAGGCTGAGGCTGTGCGCCTTGCCAGGCAGTACGGCGCCGACGTCACGGAGGCGCGCATTGCCGCTTTGCTCCACGACTGCACCAAAAAGCTGGACCTGGAGGAGCAGCTGGAGCTATGCGAGCACTACGGCATTGAGCTGGACGATCTGGAGCGCAGGGCCTTGAAACTTTTACACAGCAAAACCGGCGCCGCCATAGCACGTGACGTGTTCGGCGTCAGCGACGCGGTTTATAACGCCATTCTCTGGCACACCACCGGCAAGCCGGACATGACGCTGCTGGAGAAGGTCATCTATCTCGCCGACTATATCGAGCCCACCCGCGATTTTCCCGGCGTGGAGGAATTGCGGCAGACCGTCCGCGCCGATCTGGACGCGGGGCTGCTGATGGGCCTTGAAATGACCATCCGAGAGATGGAGGAGATGGGCAATCCGATCCATAAAAACACCCGCGAGGCGCGGGATTATCTACTGAAGAACGGGGGACACACCATGAAGACACCCAAAGAGCTGGCCATCATGGCCGCCAAGGCCCTGGACGACAAGAAAGCCCGGGACATCCAGGTGCTGGAGATCACTGATCTCACCACGCTGGCGGACTATTTTGTCATCGCCACCGGCTCCAGCAACACCCAGATCAACGCGTTGGGTGACAACGTGGAGAAGGAGCTCCACGAGCAGGCGGGGGAGGAACCCCTGCACCGGGAGGGCTACCGCGGCGGCACCTGGGTCCTGCTGGACTACGGCTGCATCGCCGTCCACGTGTTCAACGCCGAGAACCGCCAGTTCTACGGCCTGGAGCACCTGTGGCGCGACGGCAAGCAGGTGGACCTGACGGGCATCCTGGGGGAGAAGGAATAATCACCCCTTGACAAAACCATCCGCACCACATAAAATAGATACGTTATCGAGTTAACGACGATGAAGGGAAAAAGGACGGGACATTCTGCCTCAAGAGAGCCGGCGGTAAGGTGCGAGCCGGCGGAGAAGCCTGTCTGTACTGGCCCCGGAGTCTTCCGCCTGAACAGGGCGGAACGGACCGCGCCCCGTTACCGGCGCATGTGAGGCCGTATTATGCGGCGAAGCAGGGTGGTACCGCGTGATCTGACATGACGCCCCTGACCGGAGACTCCGGCCAGGGGCTTTTTCATTTCCATCAGCCTTCCCCTTGAGGGAAAGGTGGTGCGGCCGCAGGCCGTGACGGACGAGGTGGAAAACGGACTCCCCAACAACTGTCAAGTATTAACCATTTACACATAAAGGAGCAACCACATGAAGTATGATTTTGCCGCCATCGAGAAAAAATGGCAGGAGCGGTGGGAGCAGACCAAGCCCTACGCCGCCGTGACCGGGGACAAGCGCCCCAAGTTCTATGCGCTGGTGGAGTTCCCCTATCCCAGCGCCGCCGGCCTCCACGTGGGCCATCCCCGTCCCTACACCGCTCTGGACATCATCGCCCGCAAAAAGCGGATGGACGGCTACAACGTGCTGTTCCCCATCGGCTTTGACGCCTTCGGCCTGCCCACGGAGAACTTCGCCATCAAGAACCACATCCATCCCGCCATTGTCACCAGGCGGAACATCGAGAACTTCACCCGCCAGCTGAAGATGCTTGGCTACAGCTTCGACTGGGACCGGGTGGTGGATACCACCGACCCCAATTATTACCGCTGGACCCAGTGGATTTTCCTGCAGATGTTCAAGCGGGGGCTTGCCTATAAGGCCACCATGCCCGTCAACTGGTGCACCAGCTGCAAGTGCGTGCTGGCCAACGAAGAGGTGGTGGAGGGCGTCTGCGAGCGCTGCGGCAGCCCGGTGATCCGCAAGGAGAAGAGCCAGTGGATGCTGGCCATCACCAAGTACGCCGACCGACTGGTGGACGATCTGGACGATGTGGACTTCATCCAGCGGGTGAAGCTCCAGCAGCGCAACTGGATCGGCCGCTCCACCGGCACGGAGGTCACCTTCCAGACCAATATGGGAAAGCCGGTCACCGTCTATACCACCCGCGCCGACACCCTGTTCGGCGTCACCTATACCGTCATCTCCCCGGAGCACCCGCTGCTGAAGGAGTGGAAGGACCGCATTGCCAACTGGGACGAGGTGGCCGCCTATCAGGCCCAGGCCGCCCGCAAGTCCGACTTTGAGCGCGGTGAGCTGAACAAGGACAAGACCGGCGTCCGCCTCCAGGGCGTGGAGGTCACCAACCCCGCCACCGGCAAGGTGGTGCCCATGTTCGTCTCCGACTATGTGCTCATGGGCTACGGCACCGGCATCGTTATGGGCGTGCCCGGCCACGACCAGCGCGACTGGGAGTTTGCCACCAAGTTCGGCCTGCCCATCGTGGAGGTGGTCAAGGGCGGCGACATCACCAAGGAGGCGTTCGTCGCCAAGGACGACACCGCCATCATGGTGAACTCCGGCTTCCTCAACGGCATGAGCGTCAAGGAGGCCATCCCGGCTATGAAAAAATACGCCGTGGAACAGGGCTGGGGCAAGGAGAAGGTCAACTTCAAGCTCCGCGACTGGGTGTTCTCCCGCCAGCGCTACTGGGGCGAGCCCATCCCCCTGGTCAACTGCCCCAAGTGCGGCTGGGTGCCCGTTCCTGAGGATCAGCTGCCGCTGATGCTGCCCCAGGTGGACAGCTACGAGCCCACCGACGACGGCGAGAGCCCCATCTCCAAGATGACCGATTGGGTCAATACCACCTGCCCCTGCTGCGGCGGCCCCGCCAAGCGGGAGACTGATACCATGCCCCAGTGGGCCGGCTCCAGCTGGTACTTCCTGCGCTATATGGACCCCCACAACGACAAAGCCCCCGTCTCCGGGGAGGCGGAGGAGTACTGGGGCCCGGTGGATTGGTACAACGGCGGCATGGAGCACACCACACTCCACCTGCTGTACTCCCGGTTCTGGCACAAGTTCCTCTACGACATCGGCGTGGTCCACACCGAGGAACCCTATGCCAAGCGCACCAGCCACGGCATGATCCTGGGCAAGAACCCCCATTATGTGGGCAACGTGGAGACCGAGGAGGAGAAGCAGGCCCTCATCGCCAAGTACGGCAACCAGGCCCTGCGCCCGGCGGTGAAGATGTCCAAGTCCCTGGGCAACGTGGTGAACCCCGACGACGTGGTGAAGGCCTACGGCGCCGACACCATGCGCCTCTATATCATGTTCATCGGCGACTTTGAAAAGACCGCCACCTGGTCCGATGAGGCGGTAAAGGGCTCCAAGCGGTTCCTGGACCGCTGCTTCAATCTGCAGGATATGGCCACCGACGAGGCGGGCTTGTCTAAAAAGAACGAGTCCCTCATCCACAAGACCATCAAGAAGGTCACCTCCGACCTGGACGAGCTGAAGCTGAACACCGCCATCGCCGCTCTCATGGCCATGGTCAACGAGTTTTACGGAAACGGCCTGTCCAAGGGCGACCTGGAGCAGCTCATTCTCATGCTCAGCCCCTTCGTGCCCCATATGGCCGAGGAGATGTGGGAGAACATGGGCTTTGCCGCCCAGTACGGCAAGATGGCCATGCAGATGCCCTGGCCCAAGTACGACGAGGCAAAAACCATCGACGCCGAGGTGGAGATGGCCGTTCAGATCAATGGCAAGCTGAAGGGCACCGTGGTGGTGCCGCTGAACAGTGACGAGGCGACGGTAGTTGCCGCTGCCATGGCCCTGGACAAGGTGAAGAAGGGCACGGAGGGCATGCAGCTTATCAAGACCATTCTGGTGAAGAACAAGCTGGTGAACCTCATCGTCAAGCCAGCCAAGTGAGATTTTCAAGGAAAAGTTGAAAAAACGCCTTGACAAGGCTGAACATGGCTTGTATAATACATCCGTTAGTCATGTCCAATGACTCTTACTGAGTACCCTGGATCGAGCCGGGTATATCGGAGGGAGGGAAAATAGATGTCCGAAGTACATGTCAAGGAAGGCGAGAGCCTGGACAGCGCTCTGAAGCGTTTCAAGAGGAGCTGCGCCAAGGCCGGCGTTCTGGCAGAGGTCCGGAAGAGAGAGTGCTATGAGAGCCCCAGCGTCAAGCGCCGCAAGAAGTCCGAGGCCGCCCGCAAGAACCGGAACAAGCGTTATTATTGATCCCATGAAGAGCCATCTCATTTGAGATGGCTCTTTCTATATGCTTTGCCATAGAAGTGAGGGGGGCTCAGCACGCATGGGGAGATTGTGAAGAGGGGATGGGAGTCCCCTCTTTACTTTTGATGATTGCAAGCTCCATAATGGAGCTTGCGCACTCATGGGCCTCATGGCTCATGAGTGCCATCTCAAACGAGATGGCTCTTTCTCTTTTTCATAAGTCTTCCCCCCGGGGGGAAGGTGGCTGCCCCAAGGGCAGACGGATGAGGGGCAAAACGAAAGACCTCACCGCCCAAACAGCTCCGAACCCAGATCGTCCACCTCCGGCAGCATGAAAAAGGCAGTGCCGATCCCCAGCTCCGCCCCCAGTGCCAGCTTGCGGCGCAGTGTGTCGGCATCATCGAAAAGCACAAAGTGTGTGTGGGCGCTGGTGCGGTAGGTGAAGTACCTTGCGCAAAGGTCAGGGGAGAAGTAAGCGGTGTGTCCCTGCCTCAGCCGCGTCAGCTGCGGAATTGTCAAAGGCGAGCCCTCGCCGTTGGGGGAGGGCAGCAGGAAATCCATGGCCAGCCGCTGACAGTCCAGCGCCAATGGCCGGGACGCATACTTTCGCACAGCCTCCTCCAGCCGTCCGCGCAGTGTGCCGCCGGAGATGGCCGTGCAGATCAGAATCGTTGCCGTCCTGGCGTGATTCCCCCACAGTTCCGGCACGAACAACCGTTTTTGCCTTTTATGAAGCTCCTCCTCCAGCATCCGCATCAGCCGGATGAACAGGGAGGAGGGTGGACCCTCAAAATCCAGAACCGCGCCGCCGTAGCCCCGCCGCTGGCACTCCTGCACAATATCCCGGCACAGGACGTCCGGCGACATGGCGGCGGGCATCTCCCGGTCGGACAGCATCATAAGGCCGCCTCGCACCTGCTGGGGCAGGCCCCGAACAGCCAGCCGCCCCGCGGGATCGACGCGGTAGGCGGCATGAGCCACCGGCAGGCTGAACTGTCCGGCCCGATTGAGAAGCTCCGGCGCGGCGGCAAGATAGCGCTCCATGGCGATTCCCCCTTGTTTTCCGGTTAAAAGAATGATACACTATACAATCGGATATATGAGAGGAGACGGACGAATATGCGCTTTTCCCTGGTACCGGATCACCTGTTCCGGTCGTATGAGGAGATCACACCGGAGCATTTGAACCGGCTGGGCGTAAAGCTGCTGCTGTGCGACCTGGACTACACCCTGGCGCCTAAGAGCGTCCGCATCCCGGATGAGGCGGTGCGCCGCTGGATCGCCGGGATGAAGCGCGGCGGCGTGTGCGTCATGATCCTCTCCAACAACCGCAGCCCCGCCCGGGTGGACGCCTTCTGCCGCGATCTGGGCATCGACTATGTGGGTCATGCCGGCAAGCCCTTTGCCGGCGGCTTCCGCCGGGCCATGGACAAGGCCGGCGTCACGGCAGGGGAGACCGCCATGCTGGGCGACAAGCTTCTGACGGACGTTCTCTGCGCCCATTTCAACGGCTCCCGGGCTTTGATGGTGGAGCCGCTGGGCGGACCGAAAACACTGTTGCAAAAGGCACTGCATGCCATGCAGGAGCCGTTTAAGAATTTGAACAGGAGGAACAAGAAATGAACCATCTCGATCGCATCGAAAACGCGCTGGAGCGCAACGGACTGGACGCCATGCTGCTGACCAGCGACCCCAACTGCTTCTGGGCCACGTATTTCCACGGTGAGGGCGTAACACTGGTGACCCGCGGCGGCAGCTTCTACTTCACCGATTCCCGCTACATCGAGGCTGCCGAGCGTCAGATCAGCGGCGCAACCATCGGCATGATCGAGCGCGCCAAGCCCTTTACCGCATGGATCAACGAGGCGCTTGCCAAGACCGGTGCCGTGAAGGTGGGCTTCGAGGACGCCACCATGAGCGTCGCCTCCTTCCGTGCCTATCAGGATGCCCTCCACTGCGAGCTGCTGCCCGCCTCCGCCATGATGACGGAGCTGCGCGGCGTGAAGGACGCTGAGGAGATCCGCCGCCTGACCGGCGCACAGCGCATCTCTGAGAAGGCACTGAACGACCTGCTGCAGGAGATCCACGAGGGTCAGACCGAGCAGGAGATCGCCGCCCGTCTGCAGTATCTCATGCTGCGCTACGGCGCCGAGCGCATGTCCTTCGACCCCATCATCGCCAGCGGCCCCAACGGCTCCATGCCCCACGCTGTTCCCTCTGAGAAGAAGATCCGCAAGGGTGAGTTCATCACCATGGACTTCGGCTGTGTCTACCAGGGCTACTGCTCCGATATGACCCGCACCGTTGCCCTGGGCCAGGTCAGTGACGAGCAGAGAGAGGTCTACAACATCGTGCTGCAGGCCCAGCTGGCCGGTATCGCCACCGCCAAGGCCGGCGTCACCGGCGTTGCGGTGGACGGCGCTGCCCGCGACTATATCGCCAAAGCCGGCTACGGCCAGTACTTCGGCCACGGCTTCGGCCACAGCGTGGGCGTGGAAATCCATGAGGCCCCCAACGCCAACCCCACCAACGACAAGCCCCTGCCCTGCGGCGCGGTGATCTCTGCCGAGCCGGGCATCTATCTGCCCGAGCGCTTCGGCGTCCGAATCGAGGATGTGATCGTTGTGGAGGAAAACGGTGTCACCGATCTGGCTCTGGCCGACAAGTCTCTGATCATTCTGTAAGGGAAAAACCCGGGAAATTTGGTAAAAAATCCGGGAAAAACCCTTGCCAAACAGAAAAGCATCATGTAGAATAAGCTCGTCCGAATGGGCGCACACTATCAATCCGAGGAAATGGGAGTTTCCTCACACATACAGGAGGAACGAGAATATGGCAACTATTACCGCCGGTGAATTCAGAAACGGCAAGACCTTCGAGTACGAGGGCAAGATCATGCAGGTCGTGGAGTTCCAGCACGTCAAGCCCGGCAAAGGCGCCGCTTTTGTCCGCACCAAGATGAAGAACATCGTGACCGGTGGCGTGACGGAGACGTCCTTTAACCCCACTGCCAAGTTCGAGGAAGCTTTCATCGAGCGCAAGGATATGGCTTACAGCTATCAGGACGGCGATCTGTACTACTTTATGGATCAGGAGACCTTCGACATGGTCCCCCTGGGCAAGGATCTGCTGGGCGATGCTTTCCGATTCATCACCGAGAACACCGTCTGCAAGGTGCTGAGCTACAAGGGCAACGTGTTCGGCCTGGAGTGCCCCAACTTCATGGAGCTGGAGGTCACTGAGACCGAGCCCGGTCTGGCCGGCAACACCGCCACCAATACTCTGAAGCCCGCCACGGTGGAAACCGGGGCTGAAGTCCGCGTGCCGCTGTTCATCAACATCGGCGACCGGATCACCATCGATACCCGCACCGGCGAATATCTGGGCCGCGCGAAGTAAGGAAGCAACCGGACATACGGAATGGAAAGGAGTATGAACATGGGAATTTCTGAAAAGGTCGCCTATCTGAAGGGCCTGGCCGAGGGCCTGGACCTGGACGAGTCCACCAAGGAGGGCAAGCTGCTGCTGGCCATCGTTGACGTGCTGGACGAGATGGCCGATGAGTTTGCGGACATCGAGGACGAGATCGTGGATCTGGAGGACGGCCTGGATGCCGTCAGCGATGATCTCAACGACGTGGAGGAGTTCCTCTATGAGACCAGCGACGATGAGGACGAGGAAGACGAGGATGACGATGACGAGTATTTCGTCACCACCTGCCCCGAGTGCGAGGAGGAGGTCATCTTTGACGAGTCCGTCCTGGAGGATGGCGAGGTCGTCTGCCCCAACTGCGGCGCCAAGCTGGAGTTTGACCTGAGTGATCTGGCCAACGCCACCGCTAAGGACGACGAGGAAGACGAGGACTGATTGTCAATCACCCTAAAAGCCGGCGGAGATCTCTCCGCCGGCTTTTTCAACTGAGTAAATCCAGAAGATAACGGCAGCGAACAGCATGGGAAGATTGTGAAGAGGGGATGGGAGTCCCCTCTTCACATTTGATCTTGCCACAAAATAGGGGAAAGGCATTGCGCCGCCGCACAAAAAGAGTTATAATATCCATATCTGTGTACCCGTGCAAGTTCCCCATTATAATATTTGAGACAGAGGTATGAAAGATGAAAACGGAAGAGAAACTGAACATGACCATGCTGTGCGATTTCTATGAGCTGACCATGGGCAACGGCTATTTCCAGAACGGCTACAAGGATCGCATCACGTACTTCGATGTGTTTTTCCGCCGTGTTCCCGATGGCGGCGGCTTTGCCATCGCGGCCGGTCTGGAGCAGCTGATCGACTACATTGAAAATCTCCACTTCACGGAGGAGGACATCGCCTATCTGCGCGGCCGGAATTTGTTCAGCGAGGAGTTCCTGGCCTATCTGAAGGACTTCCGCTTCACCGGTGACATCTACGCCGTGCCTGAGGGCACGCCGGTGTTCCCCCGTGAGCCGCTGGTGGTGGTCCGGGCGCCGGCCATCGAGGCCCAGCTCATCGAGACCTTTACGCTTCTGACCATCAACCATCAGAGCCTGATTGCCACCAAGGCCAACCGCATTGTCCGCGCCGCCAAGGGCCGCGTGGTGCTGGAGTTCGGCTCCCGCCGCGCCCAGGGCGCCGACGCCGCTATCGTGGGCGCCAGATCGGCCTACATCGGCGGCGTCAACGGTACCGCCTGCACCATCTCCGACCAGCTCTACGGCGTGCCCGCCGGCGGAACCATGGCCCACGCCTGGGTCCAGATGTTCGACACGGAGTATGAGGCCTTCAAGACCTACTGCCAGATCTATCCCACCAACGCTACGCTGCTTGTGGATACCTACAACACCCTGAAGTCCGGCGTGCCCAACGCCATTCGCGCCTTCAACGAGGTGCTCAAGCCCCTGGGCATCACCAAGTGCGGCATCCGTCTGGACTCCGGCGATATCGCCTACCTCAGCCGCGAGGCCCGCAAGATGCTGGACGAGGCCGGCTGGGAGTCCTGCCAGATCTCCGCCTCCAACTCTCTGGATGAGTATCTGATCCGTGATCTGCTGCTCCAGGACGCCAAGATCGACATGTTCGGCGTGGGTGAGCGGATGATCACCTCCCGGTCCGAGCCGGTGTTCGGCGGCGTGTATAAGCTGGTGGCCGTGGAGGATGACCAGGGCAACATCACCCCCAAGATCAAGGTCAGCGAGAACATCGAGAAGATCACCATTCCCCATTTCAAGAAGGTCTATCGCTTCTTCGGCAACGACACCGGCAAGGCAATTGCCGACTATATCACCCTCCACGACGAGACCGTGGACGACAGCCACGACCTGGTGATCTTCGATCCCCACGCCACGTGGAAGAAGAAGACGGTGTACGACTTCAACGCCCAGGAGCTGCTGGTGCCCATCTTCCTGAACGGCAAGCGGGTCTATGAGTGCCCGACGCTGCAGGAGATCCAGGACTACTGCCGTGAGCAGGTGGATAAGTTCTGGGATGAGATCAAGCGTTTTGACAATCCCCAGACCTACTACGTGGACCTGTCCGACAAGCTCTGGCAGATCCAGCAGGATCTGCTGCACGCCAGCAACAACTGAGAAAGACTCCCAACGGACCACATCAAAAGGTTATTTGCAAAGCATTCAGATACGCATAGGGAATTGTGAAGGGGGAGGGGACTCCCCCTTCACGTGAAATCAATCCAAATACCGTGTGTTGACAAAGTGTCGATACACGGTAGGGCTTATCCGGGAGATCGGGCAGCTACAACACGATATTGACGGAGTGGAAGGAGACCGCACCTGTGAAGAATCACGATGTACAACAGCATACAGAACGGCGAATCTCCGCATTCCTGCGTTTGATGCTGGCTGCGTTTCTGCTTTTGGCGCAGATCGCGCTGGTCTTTGGCCTGAGTATCCTCCTGGAGCACCGTTTTGCCATTGTCTATACCGTGCTGGCGGTGGTGGCGCTTGTGGCGGCCATCCGCATCAACAGCCGACCCGGCGGCTCCGCGTACCGCACGGGCTGGATTCTGCTGGTGGTCGCTGTTCCTGTGGCCGGCTTGATCCTGTATCTGCTCTGGAGCGGCGAGCATCAGAGCAAGCATCTGAACCTCAAGCGGATCCCTGCCCCCGTGGAATCGGAGACGCGGCAGGAGCAGAGCCGGCTCAACGTGGAAAAGCTGCGCCGGAGCTACCCCCACTGGGGACGGCTGGCGTCCTATCTGCACCGGCAGGGCTTTCCTCTGTATCAGCACACCAACGTGGACTATCTCTCCTCCGGTGAGTCATATCTGGATGATATGCTGCGGCACATGGAAGACGCCGAGCACTTCATTCTGATGGAATACTTCATCATGGCTACCGGCACCATTTGGGACCGAACAGTGGACGTCATCTCCCGAAAGGCCGCCCAGGGGGTGGAGATCAAGCTGGTTTTTGACGATTTTGGCAGCATGATGCGGATCCGGCGGGAGGACGTGGAGCAGCTGCGCCGGATGGGCGTTGAGGTGAAAGTCTTCAATCCCGTCCACCACTATGTCAACCGCCTCTATTTTAATTACCGGGATCACAGGAAAATTACCAGCATCGACGGCAACGTGGCCTATACCGGCGGCGTCAACATTGGCGACGAATACGCCAATATCACCCACAAATTCGGCCACTGGAAGGATTGCGGTGTCCGCCTGGAGGGGGAGGGCGCCTGGGGCCTGACCCGCGACTTTATCCACATGTGGGAGGATCTTGGCGGCCACATGGAGCGGGAGCACGACTATTACCGTCCCCACGGCCGGTACGACACGCCCGGCTTCTGCCAGAGCGTGTCTGACGGACCGAACAACAACCCCAGCAGCACAGTGGAGGACATCTACCTGGATCTGATCAGCGGCGCCAACCGAATGGTGTACGTAACCACGCCGTATCTTGCCATCGACGATGCGATGATCAAAGCCCTGTGCCTGGCGGGCGACAGCGGCGTGGATGTGCGGTTGATGCTGCCCGGCATCCCGGATAAAAAATACGCCTATCTGGTGGCGGAGTGCTATTACGGTGAGCTTCTCAGCCACGGTGTACGGATCTTCACCTATACCCCCGGCTTCTTGCACAGCAAGGCGATCCTTGCCGACAGGGAGGCTGTTTTTGTCGGCTCGGTGAATATGGACTACCGCAGTTTCCGCCTGCACTTTGAATGCGGCACACTGCTGTTCGACCACCCGGTCATAGAAAACGTGCTGGAAGACATGGATGAGATCATCGCACTGAGCGAAGAGGTGACGCTGGAGACCTGGCGCAGGCGTCCCTGGTACCGCAAAGCGATGAGCGCTTTTCTGCGCCTGTTTGCCATCTGGATGTAAACCCGAAGATAATAACAGAGAGAATTCAACGATTCATGGAAAAGTATTTCACGATCAACGCCGAAAAGTTGAGCATCCGCTGCAAGGCATATTACGACGATTGGAAAACGCCCCGGACAGTGATCCTGTGTGGCCACGGATTCGGAGGCCACAAGGACAACAAAGCAGTGGAGCGCTTTGCCGGCCGCGTATTGGAAAAAAACAAAAGCGTGTTGGTTCTCTGCTTCAACTGGCCGGGCCATGGCGATGACGCCTTGAAAAAGATCACGCTGGACGCCTGCGATAGCTATCTGCGCCTGGTACTGGAACACATTGAGCAAGCCTGGACCCCGGAGCGGCTGCTGGGCTATGCCACAAGCTTCGGCGGGTATCTGTTTTTGCGCTATCTGGCGATCCACGGCAATCCCTTTGAACGGCTGGCGCTGCGCTGTCCCGCGGTTCCCATGTATGAGGTCCTGACAAAGACAATTCTGGATCCGGACGCCATTGACAAGCTGAACAAGGGCAAGCCGGCCCTGGTGGGTTTTGACCGCAAGGTGGAGATCACGTCGGACTTTTTGGAGGAACTGAAGGCAGACGACATCCGGAAGCGGGACTATCTTGATTATGCCGACGACATGCTGATCCTGCACGGTGTGAAGGACGAGATTGTGCCATTTGACGAGGTCAGCGCCTTTGCCGACGAATACTGCATTGAGTTGATCCCCTTTGAGACGGCAGACCACAGATTCATTGACCCCAGAAATATGGATCTTGCGATTGCGCAGATTCTGCGCTTCTTCAAACTGCGATAGCCGGCGTATCCCGCGATTCACGGATTCTGCGCCTTGACATGGTATCGCACCGGTGATACAATGATCTCACAATCCAAGGGGCGCTGGCGCAAGCCGGCTGAGACGCAGCGTAGAGCCGCTGCGACCCTCGAACCTGATCCGGGTAATGCCGGCGTAGGAATGCGATACCATCATTTATACCGCATTTCCACGCCCCACGGCCCGCCGTGAGGTATTTTTTTGTGGAAAGGACTATTGAACGATGAAAGACAAAAAGACCCTGATGCTGGCGGAGGCCGGCGTATGTATCGCCCTGTCCATTGCATTGAGCTATCTGAAAATTCCCATCGGCCTGACCTTTGGCGGGTTCGGCGGCTCCATTGATCTGGTGATGATCCCGCTGATCGTGTTCGCCGTCCGCTGGGGCTGCGGCTGGGGCGTGCTGGCCGGTCTTGCCTTCGGTACGCTGAAGTACTTTATCGGCAGCCACGGCTCCATCAGCTGGGTTTCCATCATCTTCGACTATTCTGTGGCCTATGCCGCGGTGGGCCTGGCCGGCATCCTGCGCCGGAAGTACAAGCTGCTGCCTGTGGCTGCTCTCATCGGCTGCCTGGCCCGCTTCGTGATCCACTTTATCAGCGGCGTCACCGTTTACGCCCAGTACATGCCGGATGAGTTCATGGGCATCAAGAATATGACCCCTGCCCTGTACTCACTGCTCTATAACGGCACCTACATGGTGCCCAACACGATCCTGGCCGTGGCGATCTGCGCGGTGCTGATCGTTCCGGCGCAAAAGCTGTTCGACAGGAAATAACGTCTTAGGATAACCTCCCGACCCGTCCGCCCGGGCGGGCCGGGATTATTTCCGCTTGTGTGAAAAAAACTGTTGACAAACGCCGTGGAATCTGTATAATAATCTTTGTTCGTCAGGAACACAGCGGGATTGTGTAAAGGTAGCACAGCGGACTCTGACTCCGTATGTGAGGGTTCGAATCCTTCTCCCGCTGCCAAAAGAATGACCTGTCTGTTGACAGGTCATTCTTTTTTATGACAAGTGAGATGAGAAAAGGTGGCTGTGTTCTTTTCTCCATAAGTTGACAAAGTCCTGAAACAGTGGTATTTTGATAAATCGTGATAGAAACGCGGACCCCATTCTGACAGGAAGAGCAGGTAATCTCAGATGCGAATCATTACCATCAGCAGACAGTTTGGCAGCGGCGGCAGAGAGCTGGGCAAACGGCTCTCCGACCTGCTGGGCTGGGACTATTATGACAAGGAGATCATCGAGACCCTGGCGCAGGAGCGGGGCATGAGCCCGGAGGACGTCCGGTTTTCCCTGAGCCACCACGGCTGGCACAACGTACAGCTGACGTATAAAAACAGTTTTTCCCATCTCGGCTTTGACCACGATGCACGGACTCAACTGCTCCGGCGGCAGGGCGAAATCATCCGGGCAATTGCCGAGGCAGGCAATGACTGCGTCATCGTTGGACGGGACGCCGACGTAATACTGCATGAGTACCATCCGTTCCGGGTGTACGTCTGTGCCGATCTGCAGGCCCGCCTGGCGCGCTGCATGTCCCACGAGGAGAAGAAGCCCAAGTCAGAGCGCCTGACGGAGAAAGAGATCCTCCGAAACATCCGCCGCATCGACAGAAACCGCGCCCAGACCAGGGAGATCCTGACCGGCAAGACCCGGGGGGACAGCAGCATGTTCGACCTGACGGTGAATGCCGCCCATTGGGAGATCAAGAAACTGACCTCCGCTGTGGCGGAATTTGCCGCGCATTGGTTTGAAGCGTAACAACCTTTTTTTCGAGGCAGATATATGAAGAAACAGCTTTCCAATCGAGATTTGACCGAGGGCGTGGTATGGCAGCAGCTGCTGCTGTTCTTCCTGCCCATCGCGGCAGGCACCTGTATCCAGCAGCTCTATAACGCGGTGGACGGGCTTATCGTGGGTCGCTTTGTGGGCACCATCGCCCTGGCCGCCGTGGGCGGCAGCTCCGCCCAGATCATCAACGTGCTCATCGGCTTCTTTGTGGCCACCACGGCGGGCGCCTCGGTGGTCATCGCACAGATCTACGGGGCGGGGCGCAGGGAGGACGTCCCCGTGGCTGCCGGCAATGCCATTGCCGTTTTCACCCTGCTGGGTCTGGTGCTGATGGCATTGGGCATTGTGGCAGCCCCTACCATGCTCCACTTGCTCCGCACGCCGGAGGATACCCTCCAGGCATCGGTCCTCTATCTGCGGATTTATTTTATCGGCGTGCCCTTTATTCTGGTTTTGAACATGGAGTCCAACATGCTCCGCTCCGTGGGCGACTCCGTGAGCCCCTTCCTCTTCATGGTGGTGGGCTGCGTGACGAACATCCTGCTGGACACTCTGTTTGTGGTGGTGTTTCACTGGGGCATCGCCGGCGTCGCCGTTGCCACGGTGGCGGCCCAGGTGGTCAACATGGCTCTTCTGACGGTGAAGCTCATGCGCACAAAGGAGGATTACCGTCTCAGCTTGAAGGAGCTGAAGCTCCGGGGCGTGTATCTCAGAAACATGTTCCGGCTGGGTCTGCCC
Source organism: uncultured Oscillospiraceae bacterium (assembly GCA_947168655.1). GTDB lineage: Bacteria > Bacillota > Clostridia > Oscillospirales > Oscillospiraceae > Vescimonas. The sequence goes on along the minus strand of CAMVMU010000001.1, from coordinate 44,205 downwards.
TCCGGAGTGCAGAACGCCATGTACGGCGTATCCAATATGATCGTGCAGATCGGCGTGAACTCCCTGGGCACGGTGGTGGTAGCCTCCTGGGCCATGACCTCCAAGACGGACGGTATTTTCTGGGCGGTCAGCAACGCACTGGGCGCGGCTATCACGAGCTTTGTGGGGCAGAATCTGGGCGCACGGAAGCACGACCGTGTCAAGCTCTGCGTCCGGCAGGGCATGATCCTGTCTTTCAGCATCGCCGTAGGTCTCAGCGCCCTGATCATGCTGGCGGGGCGGCCCCTGCTGCATATCCTCACGAAGGATCAGGCCGTCATCGATACCACCTATGAGATGATGACCTATTTCGTGCCCTTCTACTTCACGTGGACGCTGATCGAGGTGCTCTCGGCGGTGCTCCGCGGGGCGGGCGATGCGGTGCGTCCGGTGATTATTATCGGCCTCGGCGTCTGTCTGTTCCGCATCATCTGGATCCTCACCGTGTTCCAATGGTTCCACACCCTGCCCATCCTCTGCTACTGCTACGCTGTTTCCTGGGTGATCACCGGTCTGGCGATCCTGATCTACTACCGCAAGGGCAAGTGGATGGACCGCAGCAGACTGATCCTGGATAAATAGCACATTTTTTCAAAACGTGGTTACAACTGCTTATGATTTGTTGGAACTGCAGGGCAATTCCGGCAAAAATACAAGGGAGGCTATGATATGGTTCGCAAAATCATCCGCATTGATGAGGAAAAGTGCACCGGCTGCGGTCTGTGTGCCGGCGCATGCCATGAGGGGGCGATCGACATTGTTGACGGCAAGGCGAAGCTGGTGAGAGAAAACTTCTGTGACGGCTTTGGCGATTGTCTGCCAGCCTGTCCCACTGGAGCCATCTCTTTTGAAGAGCGAGAGGCGCCTGCCTATGATGAGGCGGCGGTAAAAGCCAGCCAGGTGAAAAAAACGGAGCCCCGCCGCGCAGGCGGATGCCCCGGCTCCCGAATGATGGATCTGAACAGGGACGATAAGAACACGGCGGCGCAAGGGAGTTTCGGCCCTGTGTCCCGGCTGAACCAGTGGCCTTGTCAGATCAAGCTTCTTCCCACCCAAGCGCCCTTTTTTCATGGCGCAAGGCTGCTGATCGCGGCGGATTGCACCGCATACGCCTATGCCAATATGCACGAAGCCTTCATGAAGGGCAAGATCACCCTGATCGGTTGTCCCAAGCTGGATGCGGTAGATTATTCCCAGAAGCTGACGGAGATCATCCGGGATAATGACGTGAAAAGCGTGACCGTCGTCCGTATGGAGGTGCCCTGCTGCGGCGGATTGCAGCGGGCAGCGGAGACGGCGCTTCGCAACAGCGGCAAGTTCATTCCCTGGCAAGTCGTAACGATTTCAAGGGATGGCAGGATCCTGGATTAAACCAACCAGCAAAAACAACAAAGGCAGACCGGCCGGTCTGCCTTTGCTATTTTGTTAAAAGACCCTGGTTGCTGATCACTCAGCATCTGGCGGCGGGGATGATCTCCTCGGCGCTGATCTGTGGCGGGATGCTCATGGTCATGGCGCCGCTGTATTGGATGATGACGCGCTGACCCATCCGAAACCGCCTGGCGCGATTTGTGTTGACCTGCACGTTCTGCCCGGTGCGACAGTCTCGCACCAACAGACTGTCACGCTGCACCCGCAGCACACGTCCCTGCATAATGACTGAATCCTGATCCATTGTCGTATTCCTCCTTTGGTTTACGCTCCAGCTTATGCCGGAAGGAGAAGAGCTGTGCACCTAAAGAATCAGAAGCAGTCCCAGCGCGATCAGCACCTCCTCGTCGGCTTCCTGACGGAAAAGAAGAAAGAGGATCAAAAGCAGCAGCAAATCCCCGGAGTCCATGTCGCCCAGGTGCAGCTTATCCAACAGCTGATCAAAGAACCGGAGATCCGGCAGCTTCGGTTTGGGCGGCTGAAGGGGTTCGTAAATGGGCGGGGGAGGAACGGAATCCTCTGGCCTTCGGTGCGGCGGCGGAGGAGGAGCGGGAGAAGGGGGAGGTGTGAAAGGAGGGGGAGACGAGGCAGGCGGCGTGTCAAATTGTGGCACTCGTTCATAGCGCCCGTAGTCGTCTCGGATATAGCGGTTATACATGTCCGTCCCTCCGCTCCAGCAGGAATTTCTTTCCGATGTGGATCAAGTGAGAGAGCTGAGCCGCCCGGGCAACCTTCTCCTGCTTTTCCGGTTTGAGGAAGGGCTTTAATGCCATCAGCAGCTGCATGGTTCGGCTGTTGCTCTGGCTGTATTCCTTCACCAAAGGCAGCAGCCGCGTCAACAGCTTGGGATCCAGCCCGTCCATCATGGGGGACGCGCCGGGCGAAGGCGGAGGGGGAGGGGAGGACTCCTGCGGAGTATCCTGTCCCATGGTGGCCGAGAGCTGCTGGGCCATCTGCATGACCTGCGCCATGCTGTCCGGATCGGACAGCAGCGCGTTCAGTCTATCCTCCAGTTCGGCCACGGTGATCTCCTCCCTCCGTTATTTTTGCAGGCTTTGGGCAATACGCCTGATGAGCTGGGCGCCGCCCGGTGTGGACATAACGTTTTTCAGCATCTGCGTCATCTGGGCGGTGTTGCCGCCGGACGCCTGGGCCGCGGCCCGATCCAGCGTCTGCCCGCTGTCCTGCCCCTGCAGCATGCGCATCAGCGCCTGGCCATCCGGCGAGTTCAACAGGGCTTGCACCGCCGCCGGATTCCGTTTCAGCCGTTCGATCATTTCCTTCTGATCCATGGGATAGAGCCTCCTCAGTCATTTCTCATGGCAGTATATGAAAAGGCAAAAAGAAACGTGCCTGCCCATTGGGGCAGACACGGATCATAACGTTTGGTCATTCCACAGGGTTGTCACATAGGTCCCGCAGCGGGCAGCCGGCGCATTGGGGGCTGCGTGCGGTGCAGGTGTCGCGGCCGAACAGCACCATCCGGTGGCAGAAATTGTTGGACTCCTCCGGCGGGATGCAGGCTCTGAGCTGCTGCTCCACCTTCAAGGGGTCCTTGCTGCCGTCGGTTAGGCCCAGTCGTCCGGTGATGCGGATGCAGTGGGTGTCGCAGACATAGCCCTCCTTGCCGTAGATGTCGCCCAGCAGCAGATTGGCGGTCTTCCGTCCAACGCCGGGAAGGGATAGCAAATCCTCCATATTGTCCGGCACCCGGCCGTCAAAGCGCTCCAAAAGCTGCTGCGCGCTGCCCACGATGTCCCGGGCCTTGGCCCGCCAGAAGCCGCAGGAGTGGATGTATTGTCCTACTTCGTCCACGTCTGCGGCGGCAAATGCCTCCAGCGTCGGGTAACGATCGAACAGAGCCGGTGTCACCAGGTTGACCCGGGCGTCGGTGCATTGGGCGGACAGCCGCACGGAGATCAGCAGTTCGTAGTCTTTTCCGTAATCAAGAGAGCAAACCGCATCGGGATAAAGGGTTTTCAGACGCTCTATGATAGCGACGGTGTCGGTTTTCGACTTCATTCGGCATCACCTCGGCCTCATTATATCAGCGGTTGCAGAAAAATGCAATTCGTGATATAATTCCAATATAATGTATGTGCGGAAACGAAGGCAAGGGAGGTGACCATATGAGACCGCTGGCAGACGAGATCCGGCCCCAGACGCTGGATGAGGTGGCGGGGCAGAAGCATCTGCTGGGCGAAGGCGCCCTGCTGCGCCGGCTGATTGAGAACGGCACCTCCGCCAATATGATCTTTTACGGTCCCTCCGGGACAGGAAAGACCACCATTGCCAACATTATCGCCAAACGGACGGAGAAGGCGCTTTACCATCTCAACGCCACCACAGCTTCCCTCCAGGACGTGAAGAGCGTCATCGCCGACGTGGACACCATGATGGCGCCCAACGGCGTGCTGCTGTATCTGGACGAGATCCAGTATTTCAACAAAAAACAGCAGCAGAGTCTGCTGGAGTTCATGGAAAACGGCAAGATCACTCTCATCGCTTCCACCACCGAGAACCCCTATTTCTATGTCTACAATGCGCTGCTCTCCCGCAGCACCGTGTTTGAGTTCAAGGCGCTGACGGCGGAGGAGACGGTCCCTGCCGTGGAACGGGCGCTGCGCATCGTGGGAAAACGAAGCGGCCTGCCTTTTTCCTGGGAGGATAGCGTACCGACCGCCATTGCTTCTTCCTGCGGCGGCGATGTGCGCAAGGCCATCAACGCCGTGGAACTGCTCTATCAGTCCGCACGGCTTCGGAACGGCGCACTATATGTGACAAGGGAAGACGCTTTACAGTTAGCTCAGCGCAGTGCGATGCGGTATGACAGAGATGGGGACAACCACTATGATCTCCTCTCAGTATTGCAGAAATCCATCCGCGGCTCTGACCCGGATGCGGCGGTCTACTATCTGGGACGGCTGCTGGCAGCCGGAGATCTGCTGTCACCCTGCCGGCGTCTGCTGGTGATTGCCGCGGAGGATATCGGCCTTGCATATCCGCAGGCCATCGCTATCACCAAGGCATGCGTGGACGCTGCGGTGCAGATCGGTCTGCCGGAGGCGCGGATCCCGTTGGCGGAGGCGGCGCTGATGCTGGCCACGGCGCCGAAATCCAACTCCGTGGAGGCCGCCATCAACGCGGCCATGGCCGATATTGAGCGCGGCGCAGTGGGACAGATTCCCCGCCATCTCCAGAACGTGCACGCCGACAGCACCGGCAGCGAGGCACCGGATCGATACAAATATCCCCACAGCTACCCCAACCACTACGTGCCGCAGCGATATCTCCCGTTGGAGATGGGGAACAGACGCTATTATGAATATGGCGACAACAAGACGGAGCAGGCTGCCAAACGCTACTGGGATCTGATCAAAGGCGGAGAGTAGGAGGCGGAATGTGGATCTGAAACTGCATGATAAAGTGGAATTGAAACGCCAGCACCCCTGCGGAAGCAAGACGTGGGAGGTTTTGCGCGTGGGCATGGATATTAAGCTGCGGTGCCTGGGATGCGGGCATGAGGTGATGGTCCCCCGGCGCAAGGCGGAGAAGGCCATTCGAAGCATACTACCGAAAGAGGAGGAGACGAAATGAAGCAGAGAAAGTGGACGCGCTACGTGGCAATGGGCATCGCCCTGCTGCTGGCAGTTCTGATGCTGGCGGGTCTGATCCTGCCCTACGTTATGAATTGAGGTTAGAACGGTGAAGCATCTGATATTGGCAAAGTTCCATACCGGCGTGACCGACAAGGCTGCGCTGCTGGAACCGATCCGTGAGCTGTTTTCCGCCGCCGACCAGATCCCCGGTGTACACGGCGTAAACGTGTACCCATGCTGCGTGGAGCGGGACAACCGCTACGACGTGATGATTTCCCTGGACATGGACCGAGAGGCGCTGCCCCTCTACGACGCGTCTGAAATGCACCGCGCGTGGAAGCGGGAATACGGCGATTTATTGGAGAAAAAGGCCATTTTTGACTTTGAAATGTAACATAACGAAAAAAGAGCCCACCACTTGGCGGGCTCTTTTTTTGACGGTTTTTTCAGCGTATCACGGCTATAATGGGCTGGCACGGGGAGGTGGTGCCGGTGCCGGTGATCTACATCGACCGGGTGTTTGCACTCAACGCGCTGGTGGATTATCTGCTGCTGCTCACGGCGGCGCGCATGGCTGGCGTCCCCCTGCGCCGGAGAAGGCTGGCATTGGCCGCCGCACTGGGCGGCGTGTACGCCGTGGCCGTTTTTCTGCCGCCGTGCGGTTTTCTGGCACACCCGGCGTGTAAGATTGCCTGCGGCGTTGGAATGTCGCTGCTGGCTTACTGGCCTCAGCCGCGGCGGATGCGTTTGGTGGCGTTGTTCCTGCTGCTCTCCGGCGCCATGGCGGGCTTGCTGCTGGCGGTGAGCCTGGCGTGCGGCTCACCGGGACAGCTTGGCGGAATGCTGTTTCGCGCCAAGATCAGCTGGCCGCTGTTCGCTGCGGCAACTGTCGTATTCTATGGCTTGGTGCAGCTGCTGTTCCGGCAGTCGATGCGCCATGGGGGAGGAGAGATCATGGATATCACAGTCACCATCGGAGGAAAGAAGCAGGCGGTCCGGGCACTGTACGACACGGGGAATACCCTGTGTGATCCGGTCAGCGGGGAGGCGGTGCTGGTGCTGGAGCAGCAGGTGCTGTTCTCCCTCTGGCCTGAGGAGGTCAGCACGATTCTGCGGAAGAAGATAGCTCCGGAAGAAAAAATGGTCCGCCTGCACCACATTCACATGGGCGGGGACTTTTCGCTGCTTCCGTTTCGCAGTGTAGGTGTTCCGTCTGGGTTGATGCTGGCCTATCGCAGCGATCTTATCACTGTGGGCGGCCGGGATCATCGCCGCGCGCTGCTGGCCCTTTCCGAGGGACCGCTCAGCGACGGAGGCGCATATCACGCCCTTTGGGGCGGAGAAGAGGGGAGAACATATGGGAAAGATCTGGCGCATTGTTCGGAATTGGATCCGGGGATGGATCAGGCCGTGTAAGGTGATGTATATCGGGGGCAGCGATACGCTGCCTCCGCCGCTCCAGCGGGAGGAAGAGACGGAGCTGATCGCCAGACTGGAGCAGGGCGATCCCTCCGCGCGTCAGGCGCTGATCGAGCGGAATCTGCGTCTGGTGGTCTATCTGGCCAGACGGTTTGAAAACACGGGCATCAATATTGAGGATCTTATCTCCATCGGAACCATCGGACTCATCAAAGCGGTGAACACCTTCCGCTCTGACAAGAACATCAAGCTGGCGACCTACGCCTCCCGGTGCATTGAAAACGAGATTCTGATGCATTTGCGCAAGACCAGCAACTCCCGCACAGAGATCAGCTTTGACGAGCCGCTGAACACCGATTGGGACGGAAAGGAGCTGCTGCTCAGCGACGTGCTGGGCACGGACAGTGACGTGGTGATGCGTCCCATTGAGCAGGATGTGGACCGTCAGATGCTCCATACAGCCGTGTCCAGACTGGGGAAACGAGAGCGGGACATCATAACCATGCGCTTCGGCCTGCGGGGCCACAAGGAACTGACACAGAAGGAGGTTGCCGACCGGCTTGGGATCTCCCAGTCCTACATCTCACGGCTGGAAAAGAGAATCATTTCCCGCTTGAAAAGTGATATCATAAAAATGAGCTGATATAAAACATCCGTAAAGTAAACCTGCTTTACGGATGTTTTTGCTGTCAATCACTTCTAAAACCGTCCTGCCGGCCATAAACATAGAGCAACAAGCTGTTACGGTACGGAGGGAGCATTATGAATCAATCCACATCCATCTATCAGGACATGGCTGTTCGCACGGGGAACAGCGTTTATATCGGCGTGGTGGGGCCGGTCCGGACGGGAAAGTCCACCTTTATCAAGCGCTTTATGGAGACCCAGGTGATCCCCAATATCGACGATTCTTTCCGCCGTGACAGGGCCAAGGACGAGCTGCCCCAGAGCGGGTCCGGCCGCACCATTATGACGGCGGAGCCCAAATTCGTGCCGGAGGAGGCGGTGCAGGTCAAGCTGGACGAGGGCGTATCCTTTTCTGTGCGGCTGATCGACTGCGTGGGATATATGATCCCGGGCGCCGTGGGCCAATTTGAGGACCTGGCGCCGCGCATGGTCATGACACCCTGGTTTGACCACGAGATTCCCATGACGGAGGCGGCGGAGATCGGGACACGAAAGGTCATCACCGACCACTCTACCGTAGGCATCGTCATCACCACCGACGGCACGGTGACGGAATTCCCCCGGGAGGACTACCGTGAGGCCGAGGAGCGTGTGATACGGGAATTGCAGGAAATCGGAAAACCCTTTATCGTGGTGGTCAATTCACGGGATCCGGAGGGGGCGCTGGCCGCGGCGACGGTGGAGGAGATCCAACGGCGCTGCGGCGCAAAGTGCGTGCCGGCCAACTGTCAGGAACTGGACGAGGATACGGTGACGGAGCTGATGCGTGACCTGCTGTATGAGTTCCCTTTGCAGGAGCTGGATCTGTTTCTGCCGGCGTGGGTGGATGCGCTGCCGGTGGAGCACCCCATCCGCAGCAATCTCTATCAGACCATCCGGAATCAGACCGGTGAGCTGCGCCACATCCGCCAGATCGACGGGTGTATGATGAGCATGGCCGAAGAGGGGAACGTTGATTCTGCCAGAATCCGTTCCATTGATCTTGGCACGGGCATAGCGTCTGCGGAGATTGTCATGCCACGAAAACTGTTTTACCAGACGTTGAGCGAGCGATCCGGCCTGCAGGTTTCCGATGACGGCGACCTGATGGAGCAGCTGACGGCACTCTCCGCCGTAAAAACCGAATACGACAAGGTGGCGTCGGCCCTGCGCGACGCCAAAGAGACCGGTTACGGCATTGTTGTACCGAGCGTGGAGGAGCTGAACCTGGAGGATCCGGAAATTGTGAAGCAGGGGGGACGTTATGGACTGCGCATGAAAGCCAGCGCGCCTTCCATTCACATGATCCGCGCGGATATTGAGACCACCGTCTCACCCATTGTCGGAAACGAAAAACAGTCCGAGGATATGGTCAATTATCTGCTCCAGGAGTTTGAGGGAGACACCAGCAAGATCTGGCAGTCCAACATCTTCGGCCGCAGCTTTCATGAGATCGTGGGGGACGATCTGCAGGCCAAATTGAAGCGGATGCCGGAGGATGCCCAGAAGAAGATGCGGGAGGCATTGGAGCGTATTATCAACGAGGGAAGCGGAGGCCTTATCTGCATTATACTGTAAAGTAAAACTACTTTCCGCCGAAACCGGAGCGTCCGATGAGTCTGACGTTCCGGTTTCGACTTGACAGCACGGGCGTACTTGCCGTATGATAGGGAAAAATATACCAATGAGGTGACAATATGAAAAACGCAAAACGGTGGATCGGCATTGCAATTGCGGCAGTTGTCGTCATCCTGGCAGTGATGCAATGGGTGCGCTCCAGCAGCCCCGCGCAGCTTCCTGTCAGTGATCCGGCAGGTCAGCAGACCGGCCAGATCGACGATGGAAACAATCCCATTGATCTGCCCGTCACCGACCCCACAGATGACCCGTCCGATGATCCCTCTGACGACCCCAAAGACGATCAGCCCCAGACCCTTGCAGAAGACGGCGTCTATACGACCAAAGATGACGTGGCGCTCTATCTGCATTTGTACGGCCATTTGCCCGGCAACTTCATCACCAAACGCGACGCGGAGGATCTGGGCTGGTCCGGCGGCTCGCTGGAACCCTATGCGCCGGGCAAGTGCATCGGCGGCGATCGGTTTGGCAACTACGAGAAGCTCCTTCCGGTGAAGGATGGGCGCAGGTATCAGGAGTGTGACATCGATACCCTTGGGGCCAACAGCCGCGGCGCCAAGCGGATCGTGTTTTCCAACGACGGATTGATCTATTATACGGAGGATCACTACAACACCTTCACGCTTCTTTATGGAGAGGAGGACGGCTGATGCAACTGATTCTTGACGGCAAGAAACTGCGGTATAGGTGCCGTGTCCACCGCGTTCTTGCGCGGAAGCTGGGGTTTCCCGCCTGGTACGGCCGCAATCTGGACGCCCTCTACGACTGCCTGACGGATCTCCACGAGGACACGGAGCTGGTGCTGGTGAACTGGACGGCGACAAATCTGCTCTCCATGCGGCAGGTGATGGAGGACGCTGCGGCGGACAATCCCCACCTCACTGTAAATGTGGAACCGCCGGTTGATGCTTGACAAGCCGGGAAAACTGTATTATACTTGCCAACATACATGCGATGAAGGGAAGCAGTAAGCGGTCAGCGGATGCGAAGAGAGGGAGCGGTCGGTGTAAGCTCCCGTGAAGCCCCGCCCAAGTCGTCCCGGAGCATCGCCCCGAACCTTTCAGTAGGCGGCGACGGATGTCCCCCGTTAGCGGGACACGGCACGGCTGTGCCGGCAGAGTGCGGGAGCGATCCCGAATACAGGTGGTACCGCGGACTTTTGTTCGCCCTGTTTTGCTGCGGCAAAACAGGGCGTTTTCTGTTTTTGCCGACATTCTGAAAGAAGGAGAAACGATCCCCATGAGAAAAGAACTGCCGAAAGTGTACGATCCTCGGGACGTGGAATCCCGGATCTACAAAATGTGGATGGACAACGGCTGCTTCCGGGCGGAAGCCGACCCGGACAAGAAGCCATTTTCCATCGTGATGCCGCCCCCCAACGTGACGGGTCAGCTCCACATGGGCCATGCTATGGACTCCACCCTGCAGGACATTCTCACCCGCTTCAAGCGGATGCAGGGTTATTCCGCCCTGTGGCTGCCCGGCACGGACCACGCCGGCATCGCCACCCAGATCAAGGTGGAGGAGAATTTGCGCAAGGAAGAGGGCCTGACCCGCTATGACCTGGGCCGGGAGAAGTTCCTGGAGCGCGTCTGGGCCTGGAAGGAGAAGTACGGCAACCGCATCGTGGAGCAGCAGATGAAGATGGGCGCCTCCTGCGACTGGAGCCGCTCCCGCTTCACCATGGACGAGGGCTGTTCCCGTGCCGTCCGGGAGACCTTCTGCGAGCTCTATGACAAGGGCCTCATCTACAAGGGCAGCCGCATCATTAACTGGTGCCCCCACTGCCTCACCGCCCTCAGTGACGCAGAGGTGGAATACGTGGATAAGCCGGGCAACCTGTGGTATATCCGCTATCCGCTGTCTGACGGCAGCGGCGACGTTGTGGTGGCAACCACCCGCCCGGAGACCATGATGGGCGACACCGGCGTGGCGGTGAACCCGGAGGACGAGAAGCTCAACCATCTCATCGGCAAGACCTGCATCCTGCCCATCATGAACCGTGAGATCCCCATCGTGGGCGATGAGTACTGTGAGATCGGCTTCGGCACCGGCGCCGTGAAGATGACGCCCGCCCACGACCCCAACGACTTTGAGGTGGGTCTGCGCCACAATCTGGAGGTCATCCGCGTCATCAATGATGACGGCACCATCAACGAGAACGGCGGCAAGTACAACGGCATGGACCGCTACGCCTGCCGCAAGCAGCTGGTGAAGGACCTGGAGGAGCAGGGCTACCTGGTGAAGGTGGAGCCCTATTCCCACAACGTGGGCACCTGCTACCGCTGCCACAACGACGTGGAGCCCCTGATCTCCGCCCAGTGGTTTGTGAAGATGGCACCCCTTGCCAAGGAGGCCATCCGCGTGGTGAAGGACGGCACCATCAAGTTCGTGCCGGAGCGCTTCACCAAGACCTATATCAACTGGATGGAGAACGTCCACGACTGGTGCATCTCCCGTCAGCTGTGGTGGGGCCATCAGATCCCTGCCTGGTACTGTGATGAGTGCGGCCACATCAACGTCAGCAGGGAGGATCCCACCCGCTGCGAAAAGTGCGGATGTGAGCATCTGACCCGTGAGGAGGACGTGCTGGACACCTGGTTCAGCTCTGCTCTGTGGCCCTTCTCTACGCTGGGCTGGCCTGACACCGAGGCGCCGGATCTCAAATACTGGTATCCCACCTCTGTCATGGTCACCGGCTACGACATCATCTTCTTCTGGGTTGCCCGGATGATCTTCTCCGGCATGGAGCAGATGAAGAAGGAGCCCTTTAAGACCGTCTTTATTCACGGCCTGGTCCGGGATGACAAGGGCCGCAAGATGTCCAAGTCTCTGGGCAACGGCATCGACCCGCTGGAGATGGCGGATCAGTTCGGCGCCGACGCCCTGCGCTTCAACCTCATCACCGGCAACAGCCCCGGCAACGACATGCGCTTTTTTGTGGAGAAGTGCGAGGCCATGCGCAACTTTGCCAACAAGATCTGGAACGCATCCCGCTTCGTGATGATGAATCTGACCATCGACAAGGTGGAGCTGCCCGCCAAGCTGGAGCGTGAGGACCGCTGGGTGCTCAGCAAGCTCAACGACCTCATTCGAGAGGTTACCGTCAATATGGATGCCTACGAGCTGGGTGTGGCATCCGCCAAGATCTATGACTTCATCTGGGACACCTACTGCGACTGGTATATCGAGCTGACCAAGACCCGCCTCAACGGCGAGGATCCGGAGGCCCGACTGGCAGCCGAGAACGTGCTTTGCTACGTGCTGCTGCGGATCCTGGAGCTGCTGCATCCCTTCATGCCCTTCATCACGGAGGAGATCTGGCAGGCGCTGCCCCACGAGGGCGATTTCCTGATCCGCGCCTCCTGGCCTGAGTATCGCGACGAACTCCATTTCCCGGAGGACGAGGCCGCCATGGAGGCGGTGAAGGACGCCATCTCCGCCGTCCGCGCCCGCCGTGCCGAGATGAACGTGCCGCCGTCTAAGAAGGCGAAGGTCATCATCGCCACCGCTCAGCCCATGCCCTATGAGGAGGGCGCCCATTTCATCACCCGCCTTGCCTATGCTTCTGAGGTGGAGGTTCTCACGCAGGCGCCTGCCGATCTGAGCGGCATGGTCACGGTCTCCACCCACGATGCCACGGCGTACATGCCGCTGAGTGAGCTGGTGGATCTGGAGAAGGAGCGCGAGCGCATCGCCAAGGAACTGGCCAAGGCCAGGGATAATCTGGCCCGGCTGGAGGGCAAACTGCGCAACGAGGCCTTTGTCTCCAAGGCGCCGGAGGCCGTTGTCAATGCCGAGCGGGAGAAGGCGGAAAAGGCCCGAGCTCTCATCGCCAAGCTGGAAGAGTCCGCCGCCGGAATGAAAATTTGATGAATTCAAATGATTTATCCGGCATCATGACAGTGTTCGACGGATTGCAATTCGAACCATAGAGTATAATCACCGCAGATCACGGATCTGCGGTGATTTTTTACTATTTATACGAAGGAGGCAGAGAAATGGAAGTCAGCGCGTCCAGCGATGAGCGGCGTTTGACGCTGTATCTGAGGGGGGAGCTGGATCATCACGGCGCAAGAGGGTTGATCCGGCGGGCAGAGCAGGAGATCGACACGTCGCTTCCACTGCAGCTGGCACTGGATTTGAGCGGCATCACATTTATGGACAGCTCCGGCATCGCGGTGGTCATGCGGTGCCGCCAGCGGATGCGGGAGCTGGGGGGGACGGTGACGCTGTGCCATGTTCCGGCGCAGCCCCGCAAAGTATTTGACGCATCAGGCATCAGCAAACTGGTAGCCATTGAATAGGGAGGGTTACATATGAAACGCACGGAAAACTACGTGAAAATCGAGTTTCTCAGCCGCAGCACCAACGAGGGGTTTGCCCGTATCGCCGCGGCAGGATTTGCCGCGCAGCTTGACCCCACGCTTGACGAGCTGGGAGACATCAAAACCGCCGTCAGTGAGGCCGTGACAAACGCCATCGTCCATGCCTACCCGGATGAATTGGGCCGTATTCTGCTGAAGCTGCGCATCACAGAGGGTGGCGTTCTGGAGATGACGGTGCGGGATTGGGGCCGGGGGATCGAAAATGTGGAGCAGGCGCGTCAACCGCTTTACACCACCGGCGGCGCAGAGCGCAGCGGCATGGGATTCACCATTATGGAGAGTTTTATGGATCGCCTCTCTGTGAAGTCCCTGCCCGGAAAGGGTACCACCGTCACCATGCGCAAGCGGATCGCAACTCGGGCCAATGGAAGACGATGAGCGAGTTATTTGCCCTGCTGGAGAGAGCGCAGCAGGGGGACGAGGCCGCCTATGAGACCGTTCTGGAGGAGAATGAAGGGCTCATCTGGTCCGTTGTCCGTCGCTACGGAGGATGCGGGGTGGAAACAGAAGACCTGTTCCAGCTTGGCTGTATTGGATTTATAAAGGCTGTAAAGCAATTCGACTTCACATACGGGACGCAGTTTTCTACCTATGCGGTTCCCAAGATCGCCGGGGAAATCCGTCGCTTCTTGCGGGATGATCAAGCCATCAAGGTCGGGCGTACCACAAAGGAGAAGGGGCAGTCCCTGCGCAGGATCCGCGAGCGGCTGCGAAGCAGTTTGGGGCGGGAGGCGCGTCTTTCCGAGCTGGCTGAGGCCTCCGGCATGACGGTGGAAGAGATCGCGGTGATCGACCTTGCCATGGCTGTGCCGGAGTCGCTGCAGCAGGAAAACGGCGACGGGCTGACGCTGGAATCCATGTTGGGCACCGATGGGCCGGAGGAGCTGCTGGTGGAAAAAATAGCGCTCCGGGAGGCTGTAGACAGCCTCCCGGAGCGGGAAAAATGGACCGTACTGCTGCGCTTTTTCAAGGGCCTGACCCAGGCGCAGACAGCGCGCATCATCGGGGTTTCGCAGGTGCAGGTATCCCGCCTGGAGCGGCGGAGCCTGGAAAAGCTGCGCCGGCAGCTGGAGGAATAGCATGACGCCGCTCGTGGTCTGCCGGAAGAAACTCTGTCATGGTGCCGCGGTATCGCTTTGGCATGCGGGAATCCTGGCACCGTGGATTGATCCGCTCCCTGATGGCGATGGTCTCATAGAACCGTTTCCAAAGCTCCCGGTAGTGGACCTCCTCTTCACCGGGCAGTTCCAGCTGCAGCTGATCTACGCGTAAAATCCGGGAACGCCCGTTTGCGTACAGCAGCAGATCCCGGTGGGTACGGTCGTAGATGAAAAATGCCTCGTTGGCACAGCGGTTGCAGAAGTGACTGCGCAGGAGCGGCAGCACGCGGTTTTTCGGCTCGATCTCCGCACCCAGTACGCCGCCGTAGTCCGAAAATCTGACAAAGCCCCGCAGCTTTTCCACCTCGCCGTTCATATGTCGTATGGCGGTGGCCAGGGGATGATAAACCTCGTCAGACTGGTTCTTCAAAAATGCGCCTCCCTGCGAGAATAGCTTGCGGGAAAAGGCATACATCCGCTGCTCTTTATCCTCCATGCAGGTGAGAAAGGCTCGGCGCAGGATCTGGGCACCGGGAACTGACATTTTCTCCAATCCCCGCTGGACGCGCCGGGCGTGACCGGCGTCTGTAATGACGCAGCGCACCGGATAGAGGGAAAAACATTCCTCATCGCCCGAAAAGGCGATGGGGAATTCTTTGTTGATATAGCTCTCGTAGACGCAGCAGAGAAACCCGTCATAGCTGCCGTCGTATTGATAAATCACTTCATCCCATGCCACGTCATCACCCCGCAGTATCAAAAAGGGATAGCTGAACGGGCGTCCCGTCACATGGCAGCTCGCCCCGCTGAATGCTCTCCAGCTGGCGCACCAGGGTGGAGGCGGAATAGCGCAGGCCGCTGCGCATTCGCCCGCCGCAGGTGATAAAAAACTGTGCCCGCTTCAGTACGATCCCCAGTTTTTTCAGGTCCTCGAAGCGCAGATGGGAGACACGCCGTGCAGAGATGATGCGCTTGGCACTCAGCGGTCCGATGCCGGGCACACGCAGCAGTGTCTCGTAATCGGCAGTGGTGATCTCCACGGGAAACTGATCCAGATGCCCGATGGCCCAGTTGCACTTGGGATCGATCAATGGGTTGAAATCCGGCTGCTCCTCGGTGAGCAGCTCCTCGGCACGGAAACCGTAAAAGCGCAGCAGCCAGTCCGCCTGATAGAGCCGGTGCTCCCGCAGCAGAGGCGGCTTGGTGTCCGGAGAGGGGAGGAGCGTATTCTCCACCACCGGTACATAGGCGGAGTAAAACACCCGCTTGAGCCGGTAGCGCCGGTAAAGAGATTCTGTCAGATTCAGGATGTGCCGGTCGCTGTCTCCGGTTGCGCCTACAATCAGCTGGGTGCTCTGTCCCGCCGGGGCAAAGCTGGGAGCATGCCGGTATTTTACCAGCTCCGCCTTACTCTGCACGACCGCGTCGCGGATCTGGCCCATGGGCCGCAGAATGGCGGCCTTGGTTTTGTCCGGCGCGAGGGTGCGTAATCCATCCTCCGAGGGCAGCTCCACGTTGACGCTGAGCCGGTCGGCCAGCAGCCCGAGCCGGGTCACCAATTCCTCGGACGTGCCGGGGATGGCCTTTGCGTGAACGTAGCCGTTAAAAGCGTAGTCGCGGCGCAGGATCTCCAGGCACCGGATCATCTGCTCCGTGGTGTAATCCGGATTGCGCAGTACGCCGGAGGAGAGAAACAGACCCTCAATGTAATTGCGCCGGTAGAACCCGATGGTCAGCTCCGCCAGTTCACGGGGCGTGAAGGCGGCACGTCGCGTATCGTTGGAGCGCCGGTTGACGCAGTATTTGCAGTCGTAGACACAGCAGTTGGTCATCAGCACCTTCAACAGCGTGATGCAGCGCCCGTCGGCGGAAAAACTGTGGCAGCACCCTGCGACGGAGGAGGATGTATTCCCGATTTTACCCGGCTCATAGTTGCGCCTCGCCCCGCTGGAGGTACAGGCAGCGTCATACTTGGCCGCATCAGACAGGATCGTCAGTTTTTCCAGCAGATCCATAGCCGGTGGATCAATAGGCGTGACGTCTGCGCCGCTGGGGCTGGTCGAGCCGGTCGATGAGGCGCATCAGATTCACGGCGATAGAGCCGGCGCCCAGGATCACGATGATATAGCCGAGAGTTGTCATGTCGGTTACCTCCTGTGAAACTTATGTTCTATTTGCATTGTAACTCGAACAAGTGTTTTTGTCAAGTATAAATCGAACAAAATTTCTAATTATATAATGCGGAGGTTGACCAGAGGCGCAATCTGTATTAGAATATAGCAAAATAAGAGACAGAGAGGGCGCTATGAACGAACTGGAACAGAGATTCATCAAAGCCAGACGCCGGGCAATTTCGATGGACTACATGCACTTGAACGAGCGGCAGAGAGAGGGAGTGCTGGCCACCGAGGGCCCGCTGCTGCTGCTGGCGGGGGCCGGCAGCGGTAAGACCACCGTGCTCATCAACCGTGTGGCCAACCTGCTGCGATATGGCCGGGGCAGCGACTGCAGCGAGATCCCCGTGCCGGTGTCCGGGGACGAGGTGGAGTTTCTGGAGCAGTATACTGACCATCCCACGGAGTCCCAGCGCCCACTGATGCAGTACCTGTGCGCCGTGGAGCCGGCCAGGCCCTGGGAGGTGCTGGCCATCACCTTCACCAACAAGGCTGCCAACGAGCTGAAAGAGCGTCTGGAGCGGATGCTGGGGGAGGAGGCCCGGGACGTGTGGGCGGCCACCTTCCACTCTGCCTGTGTACGTATCCTGCGGCGGGACATCGACAAGCTGGGCTTCTCCCGGGATTTTACGATCTACGATACCGACGACAGCAAGCGGGTCATCAAAGGGCTCCTGAAGGATCTGAGCCTGGACGAGAAAACTTTCCCCATCCGGGAGATCCTGGCGATCATGTCCGCGGCCAAGGATGAGATGACGACCCCGGAGGAATTCACTCAGAAGGCCCAGACCAACGGTGACTGGCGGAAAATCCGTATAGGTAAAGTATTCGACCTTTACACAAAAAAATTGCGGGAAGCCAACGCGCTGGACTTCGATGACATCATTCTGCACACGGTGCGGCTGCTGCAGAGTGACAAGGCGACCCGTGAATACTACCAGCACAAGTTCCGCTACGTGCTGATTGACGAGTATCAGGACACCAACCACCTGCAATATCTGCTGGCCAGCCTGCTGGCCGGGGGTTACCGGAATATCTGCGTAGTGGGTGACGACGATCAGAGCATCTACCGCTTCCGGGGCGCCAACATCGAGAACATCCTCAGCTTTGAGTCGGAGTACCGGGGCGCCCGTGTCATTCGCCTGGAGCAGAATTACCGCTCCACCCAGAATATCCTGGACGCCGCCAATGAGGTGATCCGCCACAACCTGGGTCGCAAGGGCAAAACGCTGTGGACGGAGAACGGAGCGGGAGAGAAGGTGCTGGTAAAAACCACCTTCAATGAGACGGATGAGGCCAACTTCGTGGTGGGGCAGATCCTGATGTCATATCACCGGGGCGCAAACTGGCGGGACAGCGCCGTGCTGTACCGCATGAACGCCCAGTCCAATGCGCTGGAGTATGCCTTCAAGCGCAACGGTGTGCC
This sequence comes from uncultured Oscillospiraceae bacterium, assembly GCA_947168655.1. Classification (GTDB taxonomy): domain Bacteria; phylum Bacillota; class Clostridia; order Oscillospirales; family Oscillospiraceae; genus Vescimonas. The sequence continues at coordinate 26,325 of CAMVMU010000001.1, read as the reverse complement.
CTACCGCGTGGTGGGGGGCATGAAGTTCTTTGACCGCGCTGAGGTCAAGGACATGCTTGCTTATCTGTGCCTGATCAACAACCCCACCGATGATCTGCGCCTGCGCCGCATCGTCAACGTGCCGTCGCGTAAGATCGGTGACGCCACCGTGGATAAAGCCCAGCAGCTCGCCACCGCCAACGGGTTGCCCCTGTACGAAGTGCTTCGCCACGCATCGGAGTACCCGGAGCTGAAGAGCTCTGCTGGCAAGCTGATAGCCTTTACAGACCTTGTGGAAGAAATGCGCAACCGTGTTCCCGAGATGGGATTGGTAGAGTTCTACGAGTATGTCTGTGACCGCTCCGGATACGTGCGTGCACTGATGGAGAAGAACGACCCGGAGAGCCAGGGACGCATTGAGAACGTGCAGGAGCTGGCCTCCAGTATCCAGGGGTTTCTGGAAAATGAGCCGGATAATCCGACACTGGCCGGCTTCCTGGATGAGATCGCCCTCTACACCGATCTGGATGATACCAAAGACAGCGATAACATGGTGACGCTGATGACCATGCACGCCGCCAAGGGATTGGAGTTCCCCTATGTCTACGTTGTGGGGATGGAGGACGGACTGTTCCCCGGGAATCGCGCTATGGGTGAAGCGGAGGAGATGGAGGAGGAGCGGCGGCTTTGCTACGTCGCCATGACCCGGGCCAAGGAGCAGCTGACCATGACCAACGCCCGGCAGCGGATGCTGTTTGGCCGTACTACCCCCTGCACACCGTCCCGTTTTCTCAATGAGATTCCGGATAAAAACATGGAATGGATCGGCAAGCCGGAGCCGCGCCGGGAGCGGTTCGGCTGGGACGACGGCTGGGAACAGGACGGCGGCTTCGGCTTGTCCGACCGTGGATATGGCGCCGAAAAACGGTCCTCCGTTCCCAGAAAAGCAAACACCATCGGCGACAGTGGGTTCCACCGCAACTCCGAGCCGGCGAAGCTGATGCATCTGGAGGCGGGGGACGGCGTTCGGCACGACGCATTCGGAACGGGCATGGTGATCAGCGTGAGGCCGATGGGCGGCGACGCCTTGGTGGAGGTCGCTTTCGACCAGGTCGGCACTAAAAAGTTGATGCTGAAGGCGGCTGGGAAGCATCTGACAAAGCTCTGAAAACAGTAAAAAGCCCTGCTCTATCGAGCAGGGCTTTTGCTTGTCCATATCAGACCGCTCTGGTCACTTTACCGGAACGCAGACACCGGGTACAAACGTACACATGGCGGGGCGTACCATTGATGATTGCCTTCACGCGTTTGACGTTGGGCTTCCAGGGACGATTGGAACGTCTGTGGGAGTGGGAAACCTTGATGCCGAAGGTCACGCCCTTGTCGCAGAACTCGCACTTTGCCATCCGTTGCACCTCCTTGCTGTGACTTAATTACGTGGCTCGCATTTGCAAGCACAAGGTATCTTAACAGATGAAAAGGAAAAAAGCAAGTATAATTTTCAAAAAAAACGAAAAAATCTGCACTGCGCGGAAACTATTGCGAAACGAGGCTGAATACGCTATAATACATTAAATAAAAATAGGCGTTTTAGCGGCAATTGACAGATTCCGCCGAATTTGCCGAAGAAGGAGGCCTCTATGGAAGAAAAGGTGCGGATTACGCCGGCAAAGCTCAAACAGCTGGTGGAGGACTTTGGCCTGGAGATCATCAACAAGGGCACTGACTATAACACGCGGGAGATCAATATCTCCGATGTGAACCGTCCTGCCCTGCAGCTGGTGGGTTTTTACGACAATTTTGACGTGACGCGCCTGCAGATTCTGGGCCGGGCGGAGACCACCTACGTGCAGTCCATGGACGCTGACCGGCGCAGGAAGGTTTTCAACGATCTGTTCCGCTGCGAGATCCCCGCACTGATTGTGGCGCGCGGCATTGAGATCATGCCGGAGATCCGGGAGAGCGCCGAGAAACACGGCCGCACGCTGCTGCGCACGCCGCTATCCACTGTGGAGATCTCCAGCCGCATCATCGACTATCTCAACCGCGCCATGGCACCGAAGATCACACGCCACGGTGTGCTGATGAATATTTATGGCCAGGGCGTGCTGATCCTGGGCGAATCCGGCATCGGAAAAAGCGAGACGGCCATTGAGCTGTTGAAGCGCGGCCACCGCCTTGTGGCGGACGACGCTGTGGATATCCGCCAAATCTCCAACGAGCTGTACGGTGCGGCGCCGGAGATCATACGCCATTTTATCGAGATCCGCGGCATCGGCCTCATCGATGTGCAGCAGTTGTTCGGCATGGGCTCGGTGCAGTTTGAGACGGACATTGACCTGGTGATCCGGCTGGAGCAGTGGGTCGAGGGCAAATTCTACGACAGGCTGGGTCTGGGTGAGGAAAAGATCAAGATCCTGGGCGTATCCCTGCCTGTGGTGACGGTGCCGGTGCGGCCGGGACGAAACCTGGCCGGAATCGTGGAGATCGCCACCATGAAGAACCGCCAGATGGCCTACGGCTATAACAGCGCCCGTGACTTTGTGGAGCAGTTCGACAGGCGGATCGACACCATGGCGCGCAAGAACAAGGATCTGAAATGAAATACATCGGTATTGACGTGGGCGGCACGAACCTCAAAGCGGGTCTTGTGGATGAATCTGGGCTGATTCTGGCCACACACAGCATAAAGATGGGACAGGTGGAGGACGCTGATTCCCTTGCCTGGACGCTGGTTGCGCTGACCCAGGATCTGTGCCGGTCCGCTTCCGTTTCCCTGGACCAGGTTGCCTCTGTGGGGGTCGGAATACCGGGCACGGTGGAGATCCGCACCGGTACCGTTCTCTACACCTGCAACCTGTCGATGAAAAACGTTCCGCTGCGCAAGTTGTTTCATCGCTACCTGGCAACGCCCTTTTATCTGGAGAACGACGCCAACTGCGCGGCGCTGGCGGAGTATTTCGTTGGCGCCGGCCAGGGCAGCAAGCGTTTTATCACCGTCACTCTCGGTACAGGAATCGGCGGCGGCATCATCCATAACGGCAAAATCTTCCACGGCGCCAACGGTATGGCCGGCGAAGTGGGACATATGAGCATTGTTTACGGCGGCGAACCCTGCCCCTGCGGCAGGCGGGGCTGCTGGGAACGGTACGCCTCCGCCAACGCGCTCAAACGAATGACGGAGCAGGCGGTGCGGGAGCACCCCGACACCGGTTTGGGCAAAGTCGTGGCGGAAAACGGCGGCCACGTCTCCGGCCGCTCGGCTTTTGAGGCCATGCGCCGCGGCGATGCCTTGGGCCGTGCGGTTTGTGAACGTTACATCGACTATCTGGCCGCCGGGATCATCAATCTGGTGAACATCTTCCAACCGGACACTCTGGCCATTGGCGGCGGCGTCAGCAACGAGGATGACGCCTGTTTGCTGCAGCCCCTGCGCCGCCGGGTGGAGCGGGAGAGCATCCCGTGCAGCCGGGACAAAATGACGAAAATCGTAAAGGCGGAACTCGGCAACCGGGCCGGCATCATCGGCGCCGCCTTTTTGGGTAAAAACAAGCGTGTTTAGGAGGAAACTATGCTCTGGTACGAGAAATTGGACAGGGAGATCGGCGAGCATCTTCCGGATGCTGTCATAATGGTCGATGAACCTCTGGCGCGTCATTGTTCCTTTCGGATCGGAGGTCCGGCCAGACGGATGGCTTTTCCGTCTACGTCGGGCGAACTGGTGATGCTGGATAAGATCGGCCGTGCCTGTATGGCTGACCCGCTGGTGCTGGGCAACGGCACCAATATCCTGTTTCCCGATGAAGGGTTGGACCGGCTTGTGATCAGCACCCGCGATCTGTGCCGCATGGAGCGGACAGGGGAGAGTGAGATCCGGGCTGAGGCGGGCCTGAGCCTTGCGCGTCTTGCCGTGTTTGCCCAGCAGAATGAGCTGGCGGGTCTGGAGTTTGCCCATGGCATCCCGGGCAGCGTGGGCGGGGCGGTATGTATGAACGCAGGCGCATACGGCGGTGAGATGAAGGATGTGCTGGTGGGCGCACAGATCTGGTTTCCGGAGGAGGGCGTGCGATTTTTCACGGTGGATGAGCTGGACCTTGGCTACCGTCACAGCATCCTTACGGATCACCCTGACGCGGTGGTGCTGTATGCCGTTTTCCGCCTGGAGAAAGGGGACGGCGCAGCGATCCGTCAGAGAATGGATGAGCTGATGGCTCGGCGCAAATCGTCCCAGCCGTTGGAGTTCCCCAGCGCGGGCAGCACCTTCAAGCGCCCCACCGGATACTATGCCGGCGCTCTTATCGAACAGGCGGGCCTGAAAGGCTTTTCCGTGGGCGGAGCGCAGGTTTCCCCCAAGCACGCAGGCTTCGTTATCAACACCGGAAACGCCACCTGTGCCGACGTGAAGGGCCTCATTGCCCACATCCGGAAAACGGTGCTGGAAAAGGACGGCGTGCTTTTGGAGCCGGAGGTTCGGATCATCGACTAAGCAGATGAGGAGGTTCCCATGGAAATACTGATCATATCGGGTCTCAGCGGCAGCGGCAAAAGCCAGGCAGCCTCCTATCTGGAGGATATCGGCTACTACACGGTGGACAATCTGCCCGCTGAGATGATGGTGAAATTTGCCGAGTTCTGCGTGGCATCCGGCGGCCACTATGACAAGGTGGCCCTGGTCTATGATATCCGGGCCGGTGAGCCCTTTACCGTGCTGGTGGAGACGCTGGACCAGATCCGCAGCATCGGCGTCACCTGCCGTATGCTGTTTTTGGAGGCGTCAACCACCACTATCGTCAACCGATACAAGGAGACAAGGCGCATCCATCCCCTGTCTAACGGGGGGCAGAGCATCGAGAAGTGCATCCAGCAGGAGCGGGAAATGCTCTCACCAATCCGTGACCACGCGGATTACATCATTGACAGTACATCCTTTTCCACAGCGAAGCTCCGCAGCGAACTGCTGAATCTGTTCGGCACCCAGGGGGATCATGCCGGCCTGCATGTAAATGTGCTCTCCTTTGGCTTCAAGCACGGTATTCCCATTGAGGCGGATCTGGTGTTTGACGTGCGGTTTATGCCCAATCCCTTTTACGTTGCGGAATTGAAGCGCAAAACGGGTCTGGATAAGGACGTGCGGGACTTTGTGTTTTCCTTCCGTCAGACCCATGATTTCATGGACCAGCTGGAGAAGATGGTGTCCTTCCTGCTGCCTCTCTACGGGGAGGAGGGCAAGTCTGTGCTGGTCATTGCCATTGGCTGCACCGGCGGCCATCACCGCAGCGTGGCGGTGGCCCACGAGCTGTCTGAATTCATCGCCAAGGCCGGTTATCAGGTGACGGAGAACCATCGGGACATCTCCCGGTAAAAAGGCGTGCCTCTGGAAGGAGCGCATTGATGGAAGAATATCTGTATCAGATCCCGCCGGAACGGGGTCCCCGGATTGTCGCCATCGGCGGCGGAACGGGCCTTTCCACCCTGCTGCGCGGACTGAAAATGTATACAAGGCATATTACAGCCATTGTAACCGTAGCCGATGACGGCGGCGGCTCCGGCATGCTGCGCCATGATCTGGGCATGCTGCCCCCGGGGGACATCCGCAACTGCATGGAGGCGCTGGCAAACTGCGAGCCCATGATGTCCCAATTGATGCACTATCGGTTCACTGACGGCGTGCTGGCAGGCCAGAGCTTCGGCAACCTGTTCCTGGCAGCGCTTTATGGCATTATGCCCAGTTTTGACGAGGCGGTGGAGAGCCTCAGCCAGGTCCTCGCTATTACCGGGCGGGTTTTGCCCGTCACCAACGAAAATGTCCAGTTAAAGGCTGTGTTTGAGAGCGGCTCTTCCGTGGTGGGGGAGTCCCATATCGCCATGATGAAACGGGAACAGCAGTGCCGCATCTCCTATGTGGAACTGGTGCCAGGACATCCCAAGGCGCTTCCGGCGGCGCTGACCGCCATTGAGGAGGCGGACATGATCCTTCTGGCCCCCGGCAGCCTCTATACCAGCATCATCCCCAATCTGCTGGTGGACGGCATCGTAGACGCCATCCGCCGCTCCACGGCGCTGAAGGTTTACATCTGCAACGTGATGACCCAGCCGGGGGAGACGGAGGGTTACACCGTTTCCGACCATATCCAGGCGCTGCAGCGTCACTCCTGCCCGGACCTGTTCCACATCTGTCTGGTCAATTCCCAGTCCATTCCCACGTCGGTCTCCCTTCGCTACGCCATGGACGGCGCGGAGGTCATCCTCTGTGACCAGACAGCTTGCGAGGGGCTGGGCGTGGAGATTGTCAGCCGTCCCGTTTCCACGGTGGAGAACGGCTGGGTGCGCCACAGCCCCGGCCACCTGGCCCGGGAGCTGATGGAACTGTACGCCCGTCGTGCCATGCGTGTGGTGGGCGAATCCACCCGACACGAGACCACCAACCGTGTGGAGGAATAAGAGAGGAGGAGACTATGCCGTCCTTTGCCTATAAGGTCCGCTCGGAGCTGTGCCGCACGCCGGTGCAGCGGCTTTGCTGCGCCCGGGCGGAGACATACGGCGTGCTGCTGTTTGCCAACACGTTTTCCGCCCATGAGGTGCGCATTATCACAGAAAATCCGGAGTTTGCCGCACGGCTGCCCCGTCTATTTCACAAGGCGTTTTCACTGAAATTTGACGCGGTGCCGGAGGACGGCACACGTGGCAAGCTGATTTTCCGCATCACCGACACGGACAAGCTCCACCGGATCATCAACCAGTTCGGCTACGATCCCCGCCAATCTTTTGCCCAGCACGTGAACTTCGCCATGGTGGAGGACGACTGCTGCCGTGGGGCTTTTCTCCGCGGTGCGTTTCTCTCCGGCGGCAGCGTCACAGACCCGGAAAAGCGTTATCATCTGGAACTGGCTACGTCCCATATTCAGGCCAGCCGTGAGGTGTCCGCCCTGCTGACGGAGATGGGCTTTGTGCCCCATACGGTGATGCGCGGCGCAAGCAGCGTGATCTATTTCAAGCAATCGGAGCATATCGAGGACTTTCTGACCACCATCGGCGCCCCGGTCTCCGCCATGGATATCATGACCGCCAAGGTGGATAAGGAGATCCGCAACCGCACCAACCGGGCTTTCAACTGCGACATGGCCAACATGGAAAAGGCCCTGGACGCCGCCCGGGAACAGCTTACCGCCATCGAAAAACTGAGAGATGACGGCGCGTTGGATTCCCTGCCGGATAAGCTGCGCCAAACGGCCCTGCTGCGTCTGGACTATCCGGAGCTTTCCCTCCAGGATCTTGCCCAGCGGTGTGATCCGCCGGTGAGCAAATCCTGCATCAACCATCGGATCCGGAAGCTGATGGAGCTTGCCGCCGAAGAGCGCAAGCGGGATGCCGCCGATGTGCGCTTTTTACCCCACAAAGACGCGTAACATTTGAATGTGCCGGCCAATGGAGCCTGCAGAGGAGGAGATCATATGACAAAAGAGGAACGCTGCCGCAAGGCCCTGGCTTGCCACGCCACCACGCTCAACTGCGCCCAGAGCGTCCTGTGTGCCTTCTCCGACCGCCTCGGTTGGAGCGATGATCAGTGCGCCGCCCTTGGCAGCGGCTTTGGCGGCGGCGTCCGCTACGGCGGAGTGTGCGGCACCGTCAGCGCCGCAGTGATGATCCTGGGGCTGCTGTACCCTCACACACCGGAAAACGGCATGGATGGCAAGCGCCGCGCCACGCGGCTGACCAAGGAGTTTGAGAGCCGTTTCACCGCGCAGTTCGGCAAGCTGGACTGCCGGGATTTGCTGGCCATCGGTGACCTGCAGGGCACGGAGATGACGGAGAAGCTGAACGTGGATGCCCACTGTGACAAATTGATTGTCTCGGCGGTGGAGCTGCTGAGCGATATGCTGGACGAGCTGGAAAAGGAGTAAACCATGGCATTTGCACACCTCCATGTGCATACGGAATACAGCTTGCTGGACGGCGCCTGCCGCATCCGTGACCTGCCCAAGCTGGTCAAGGACATGGGGCAGACGGCGGTAGCCATCACCGATCACGGCGCCATGTACGGCGTGATCGACTTTTACCGCGCCTGCAAGGCCGAGGGGATCCATCCCGTCATCGGCTGCGAGGTGTATGTGGCACGCCGCACCCGGTTCGACAAGATCCACGAATACGACAGCGAGTCCCGCCATCTGGTGCTGCTTTGCGAAAACGAGACGGGTTACCGAAATCTCTCCTATATGGTCTCCCAGGCATATGTGGAGGGTTTTTACATCAAGCCTCGCATCGACCTGGATCTGCTGCGCGAACATGCCGAGGGTCTCATAGGTCTGTCCGCCTGTCTCGCCGGTGAGATTCCCCGGCGGATCCTGAACGGCGACTATGAGGGCGCCAGGTCCTACGCTCTGGAGATGCAGAGCATCCTCGGGGAGGGCAACTTCTATCTGGAGCTGCAGGACCACGGCATCGCAGACCAGACTACGGTGAATCGCGCCCTGCTCCGGATGCATCAGGAGACGGGCATTCCTCTGGTATGCACCAACGACGCCCACTATCTGCGCCGTGAGGACGCCGCCAGCCACGACGTGCTGCTCTGTATCCAGACGGGCAAGACGGTGGATGACGAGAACCGCATGCGATATGAGCCGCAGAACTTCTACCTCCGCTCCACGGAGGAGATGGAGGAGCTGTTCTCCGGCTATCCAGACGCGGTGGAGAATACCCAGCGTATTGCCGACCGCTGCCAGGTAGAATTCACCTTCGGCAAATACCACCTGCCGGAGTTCAAGCTGCCCCCGGGCTATGACTCGCCCACCTATCTGCGCAAGCTCTGCGACGAGGGTTTTGCCGAGCGGTACGGCGAGGGAACTCCCCGGTATCGTGATCAGCTGGCCTATGAGCTGAACATGATCGAGAAGATGGGCTTCACTGACTATTTCCTCATCGTGTCTGATTTCGTCCGCTATGCCAAAAGCGCAGGCATCCCCGTGGGACCCGGCCGCGGCAGCGCCGCCGGCTCCATGGTGTCCTACTGTCTGCATATCACGGATATCGACCCCATGCGGTATAATCTCTATTTTGAGCGTTTTCTGAACCCCGAGCGCGTGTCCATGCCCGATATCGACATGGACTTCGGCGACACACGCCGGGGCGAGGTAGTGGACTATGTGCGCCGGAAGTACGGCGATGACCACGTGGCCCAGATCGTCACCTTCGGCACCATGGCTGCCCGGGGCGCCATCCGTGACGTGGGCCGTGCTCTGAACATGACCTACGCCGAGGTGGACGCGGTGGCCAAGCTGGTGCCCGCCACGTTGCATATCACCCTGGATGATGCCCTGAAGCTCTCCAGGCAGCTCAGCGATCTCTATGAGGGCGATGAGCGCATCCACCGCCTGATTGACACCGCCAAGGCGCTGGAGGGCATGCCCCGCCACGCCTCCACCCACGCAGCCGGCGTGGTGATCACCAAGCGGCCGGTGTACGAATATGTGCCCCTTGCCAGAAACGATGAGGCCATCGTCTGCCAGTACAATATGATCACCCTGGAGGAACTGGGGCTTTTGAAGATGGACTTTCTGGGCCTGCGGAATCTGACGGTGCTGGACGATGCGCTGAAGATGGTGCAGCGGAGGCAGCCGGATTTCACCCTGGATCAGATCCCCATGGACGACCCGGCGGTGTTCAAAATGCTGCAAGAGGGAAAGACCTCCGGCGTCTTTCAGATGGAGTCCTCCGGCATGACCGGGGTGTGCCTGGGCCTGAAGCCGGAGAACATAGAGGACATCACCGCTATTATCGCCCTGTACCGCCCCGGCCCCATGGAATCTATTCCCCGGTTCATTGCCTGCAAGCACGATCCCCGGCTGATCTCCTATAAGCACCCGTCTCTCAAGCCCATTCTGGACGTGACCTACGGCTGCATCGTCTATCAGGAGCAGGTCATTCAGATTTTCCAGCAGCTGGCGGGTTATTCTCTGGGTCAGGCGGATATGGTGCGCCGGGCCATGAGCAAGAAAAAGGTCAAGGACATCGAGAAGGAGAGAGGGGCCTTCCTCCACGGCGATCCCACCCGCAATATCAAAGGCTGCGCCGCCAACGGCATCCCGGAGGACGTGGCCCAGTCCATTTACGACGAGATCTACGACTTTGCCAACTACGCCTTCAACAAGGCCCACGCTGTTTCCTACGCCGTGGTGGCCTATCAGACCGCCTGGTTCAAGTGTCACCACGTGCGGGAATACATGGCGGCCCTGCTGACCAGCGTGCTGGACAACACCGACAAGATCGCCGAGTATATTGCCGAGTGCCGGGAGTGCAGGATCCCCCTGCTGCCGCCGGACGTGAACCGCTCCTACGACCGCTTTACGGTGGAGGAGGGGGGCATCCGCTTCGGTTTGGTGGCCATTAAGAATATCGGCCGGGGGTTTATCCAATCCATGGTGCGAGAGAGAGAAAGCGGCGGTCTCTTTGCTTCCTTCCAGGACTTCTGCCAGCGCATGTTCGACTGCAATGACATGAACAAGCGGGCGGTGGAAAACCTCATCAAGGCCGGGGCCTTCGACTCGCTGGGCGCCCGACGTTCCCAGCTGCTGGCGGTCTATGAAAAGGTGCTGGACAGCATTGCCGACAGCCGCCGCCACAACGTGGAGGGCCAGATGGACTTCTTCGGCATGACCTCCGCCGCCAGCAACTCCGGCCACAGCGATATCCACCTGCCGGACATCCCGGAGATCTCAGCCACCGAGCGGATGTTTATGGAGAAGGAGACCACGGGCCTCTATCTCAGCGGCCACCCTATGGCGGATTATCGCGCCTCGGCACGGAAGCTGGGCGCTGCCTCCATCCACGATATCATGGAGGATTTTGCCCGTGAGGACGGGCCCGCCCGCTTTTCAGACGGCCAGAACATCACCGTTGCGGGCATTGTCACCGCCAGCAAGACCCGCACCACCAAGAACAACACCCTCATGGCCTACGTGACCGTGGAGGATGAGCTCAGCTCCATCGAGCTGCTTTGTTTCAACCGCGTCATTGAGAGCAGCGGCAGCTATATGGCGGTCAATACCCCGGTGCTGGTGAAGGGCCGCCTGTCTGTCCGGGATGAGAAGCCCCCCCAGATCATGTGCGACAGCATTGTTCCGCTGAAGCAGCTCACCGCACCGGGGGAGGAGACGGCAACACCGGCTCCCCAGGGGACCGCTGCAACCATTTTCCTTCGTGTCCCCAGCGTGGACAGTGTGGAATTTCGCCACATCAAGCTGGTGATGACCATGTTTGAGGGGGAGACCCCCGTGAAGATCCGTGTGGCGGACACCGGCAAGCTGTTGGGCGGACAGTGCCTTTACCATCCCGCCCTCCTGCAGGAGTGCCGTGAATGGCTGGGGAACGAAAATGTGGTAGTGAGGGAGAAATAAAACGAGACTGAACAGGGAGGAGGCCCCGGCGATTTGCCGGAGCCTCCTTTTTTCACACTCACCGCGCCATGGCATACACTGGATTGAAAGAGGCCATCTTTCACTACTTATCATAGGAGGTAACAACATGCCTGAAAATGTGATGCCGGGCCCGGTGGACGATCTGGAGAAGATCCGCGAGTCCGTCTGTATCCATACGAGAAAGATCTTTGACAGCTGCCGTGACAAGGACTGCGTCGAAGACCTGCGATTTTATCCCACGGCTGAGGCACGCGATATTCTCAACACGTCTCAGATGGTCAAGGGCGGCACGGCGGAGCTGCTGTATGTCTACACCGATGTGGAGCCGGTGACCTTTAACCGGGGCTTTTACTCTATTGATATGCGGTTTTTCTACCGCGTCAACCTGCAGGTCTACACCGGTGCGCCGCGCTACACCGAGGCTGAAGGCCTGTGCGTGTTCGACAAGCGCTGCATTCTCTTCGGCAGCGAGGGAAATGCCAAGATCTTCACGTCGGACACGGTTTTGGAAGAGCTGGATATCCCCGGAGCCATGCGCAGTAATCTTCCCGTGGCGGTGGTGGAGGCCGTGGATCCCATCGTGCTGGACACCCGAATTGCCGATCGCAGCATCGGCACCGACGTTCCGCTGACGGATATCCCCGCCTTCATCGCGGAGAGTTTTTCCGGCGAGCTGGTCTTCGACAACAGCGATGAACGCCGCTACTACGTGACCCTTGGTCAGTTCTCTCTGGTTCGCCTGGAGCGGGATACCCAGCTGCTGATCCCGGTGTACGACTACTGCATCCCCCAGACCGACTGCCCCAGCAATGATCAGGAGGATCCCTGCGGCCTGTTCCGCAGCGTGGCCTTCCCGGTCAGCGAGTTTTTCCCGCCCAACACGGTGGAAACGCCCACCGACTACACCAGCGCACGCAACTACTGCGCCTGCCATTGATCGTCGACGGAAAAACAGGGGCAAAAATACCGCACCAGGGCGTCCCCCTGGTGCGGTATTTTTGCCCCATCGCTGATATAATGAAAAAACGTTTTAAGTTGATTATATAAAATGTACAAGCATTCTGTAATCCTTTTGTAACAATTGCTGATTTGAAGTGTTTTTCGACAAAAATAGCTCATAATTTCGCTTGCATTTTGGTGATTTGTATGCTAATATGTGATTGATTATCAAGGTGGGGAAGTTTAAACTTTTCCATTTTCGCTGATCTTCATCTTATTCCGCTGCTGTACTGTGTTAGGGCAGACTCCAGTCGGATATACCCTGTGCTGATCCAGTTCTTAAAGGAGATTTCCGTATGAGTGAACAAATAGATTTGATTGAGAATGAGGAAAAAAAGCAGCAAAAGAAGAAGCTCAGTGCCGGCGAAGTCATCGGCATTGTCCTGTGTGTGCTGTTGATCCCGATTCTGATCGTCAATATTACAATGATCGTTAAGGGCCTTGTCAACCCCAGTAAGGTGCCGTCCATTGGAGGATACTCTCCGCTGATTGTCCTGACGGACTCCATGTATCCCGGCATCAAGAGCGGCGATTTGATCATTGTCAAGGCGGCGGACGCTGAGGATGTGAAGGTGGGCGATGTGATTGCCTTCTTTGACCCGGACGGCAGCGGCACCAGTGTGCTGACCCACAGAGTGGTGGAGCTTGTCACCGAGAACGATACGCTGCACTTCCGCACCAAGGGCGACGCCAACAATGCCGAAGACCCGTCCCTGGCTCCGGCTGAAAATTTGATCGGCGTCTATCAAAGCAAGATCAACGGCGCCGGCAATGTCGCCATGTTCCTGCAGAGTACGCCGGGCCTGATCGTATGTATCGGCGTGCCGCTGGTGCTTCTGGTGGGCGTGGAGCTGCTGCGGCGTAAAAAGTACGATAAGGCCAGGAACGAAGATACGGAGGCTCTGCTCAAGGAATTGGAGGAGCTCCGGGCCAGACAGGCCGAGTCCGACAAGGAGAAGGACAAGGCCGAGTGATCCCCGGCATGTAACAAAGGTATTCTTCCCCCGCAAGCCACGACGGGGGCGAATATAATACATTCTCCCCCGGGAGTGGGACGGGGATAGAAGCGGACCGGTGCTTTCCACCGCGGAAGCTGCGATCTGCGTGTCACCCAAGGGGGGAAGAAGAAACCGCCGCACATGCGGCAAAACATGAAAGGAGAATTCAGAATGAAGAAGAACCGCATTATGAGAGTCTTTTCCGTGCTGCTGGCTCTGACTCTCATCTCCACCTGCGCCATCTCCGGCACCTTCGCCAAGTACGTGACCAAGGCCGAGGGCGAGGATCAGGCCCGCGTCGCCAAGTGGGGCGTCCTGGTTTCCGTTGACGGCAATGCCTTTGCTGACAAGTATGCTGCAACCGATGCTGCCTACAAAGAGGACGGCGGCGAGTACAGCGTCGTCAGCTCCGTCGAGGGCGAGCAGGTTGTCGCTCCCGGCACCAGCTCCGAAGAGGTCGGCGCCAACCTGGTGGGCTCTGTAACGGGTACGCCCGAGGTCGCTGCCCGCTACACCATGGAAGGCTCCGGCATCGAGGACGTCGTGCTGAAGGCCGGCACCTACACCGACTATACCCATCTGGTGAAGGCCAATGACGGTACCTACGGCTACACCGATACCTTCACCCTGGACAAGGACTATGCTCCCATCAAGTGGAACATGGTCATCGAGGGCAAGGGTAAGACCCTGGACGTCGCAACCGCCCTGTATGACAATCTGCCCGCTGCCAACCTTGCTCAGGCTGAGGCCTATGGCCTGACCCGCGAGGGCTGCTCCATCTTTGATGCCATTACCATTATCCAGAAGGTTGCCGGCAACGAGGGTTACAAGAACATCGTTGAGACTGCCCTGGGCAATATCGTGTCCGGCGGCCGCAACTTTGAGCTGGAGGCCGACAAGGATGCCGGCACCTTCAAGCTGTCCTATGACTTCGATCCCAACAAGGAGATGGACTTCACGTTCACTCTGTCCTGGGCTTGGGCTTTCGAGCAGGAGAACGTTGCACTGTATGACGCTGCTGACACCTACCTGGGCAACGTTGCTGCCGGCGTTGTCACTGACGATAACGCCAGCACCACTATCGCTGCTACTCTGATTGCCACCGCTACCCAGATCGACTGATTGCAGCACACCTTATTACATATAAGGAACTGCGCTCTGTCGATCAACGGCTGAACAAGTCATAACGGATTGCCCCCGCTCAACGTGGCGGGGCGGGGGCAATCTCCGTTTCCCGGTTTTGTATTTGCAAATCCCCACGGATCCCGCGGGCATTTGCAAGCGCAAAACAACATTCAGAATGGAGGAGCTCGCATGAATGATTATGCTTCCCTTCGCAAACAAAAAGGCCGTAGCTCCGGCCTTGTGATCCTGGTCGTGCTTTTGGTCGTACTGGAAATATGCTCTATTTCGATGCTGTTCTCCCAGCTGACGACCTTCACCACAGGCCATAAGGGTACGTATATCTCTCTCACCGAGGGGTCTGCCAATGGTACCGTACAAGTTGGACGCGTGGACGAAAACGGCAACTTCATCAGAACGGCCGCTCATGGCTCAACGATGAGGCCTGTCTTTCTGGCAGCCAGCAGCGGCGGAATGAATCCGGTGCGCCTGGCGGAGAATAAGACCGGTTTCAGCGTCTACGACAAGGATCAGGTCTGGTCGACGCAGACGGATATTGACATTTTCAGCGTCAGCTACAAGAACGGACAGGCCGAAATCACCGTTAATTCTGAGAAAGGTGACAATGTCTTTGCCCCCGGCACGGAGCAGACCTATGAGTTCACTCTCGCCAACGACGGCAAGTATAATCTGGACTACATCCTCACCGTGGAGGCGTTCTATGAGAACACCAACGGTCTGTGGATCCCCATTGAGGGCCGCCTGAGCCGCAGCCCCGGCGGCTACGTGGTGGGCTCCGCAGAGGAGTGGCCTGACGTGCTGGAACTGGATGGCTACCGGGAGGATGGCAAGATCGATTCCGGCCGCCACTACGTCTACACCTTGGATTGGCGCTGGCCCTTTGAACGGTTCGATGGCGATGGGCTGGACAGCAACGACGCCTATGACACCATGCTGGGCAATCTGGCAGTGGACGAGGATCTGACGCTCCACATCATCATCCGTACACTGGCCTGTGTGGATGAGGAGGAGCCCGTTCCCACCGGTGATAACGCCCGCCTGTACCTATGGGGCGGCATTGCAGGTGCCGCATTGGTCGGAATTGTCGTGCTGTTGTTCCTCATGCGCCGCAACAGGAAAAAGACCGATGAAGACGACTGATCCGGATAATAAAAACAGAAGAACCGGTCGCCTGATCTATCGCATCGTACTGATTGTGCTCCTCAGCGTGTTCCTCGGCGGCAGCGTCTATTCCCTCAACGCTCGCCGCGTCATGCGCAACGCGCTGCCCATGCCTTTTGGCGTCGGCGCCTCGGTGGTTCTGTCCGGCAGCATGGAACCCACGCTTTCCGTCAATGACCTGGTCATTGTGCGTGCAGCAGGGTCCTATGCCGAGGGTGATGTAGTGGTATACCAGTCCGGCAGCAGCCTTGTGATCCACCGCATCGTCCGTGTGGAGGACGAGTATGTGGTCACCAAAGGCGATGCAAACAACACCGAGGATGATCCCGTTTCCCTGTCTGCTGTGAAAGGCCGCATGGCGTTTGCCGTTCCGTATCTGGGCCTGCCGGTTCGTCTGTTGCAGAGCACGTTGGGTTCCGTTCTGGTTATCGTGCTGATTGCCGCGCTGGTGAGCCTGTCCTGGCGGAAGGAACGGGCGGAGGACGATAAGAAACTGGATGATATCAAGGAAGAGATACGCCGGTTGAAAGAACTGGAAGATTCAAAAGAGTGAATTCCCGCCGGGCGATCCCGGCGCTTCAAGTGAGATCCTGTTGAGTAATTGGTAAAGGAGACAGGGAAGGATGAAAACGAAAAAGATATTTCCGTCTGCGCTGAGCGTGGCAGCCGTGCTGCTGTGCCTTGTGCTGGTCACGGCCCACTTCACGTCCGGGATGTACGCTCGATTTGTGACCCGGGCCCAGGGCAGCGACAGGAGCCATGCTGCTGAGTTTGATGTCTCGGCAACACCGGACTATGCAGAGGTCAATGCCGGCGAGAACGGATATGAGATCAATGTTAAAAACGGCAGCGATTTCTCCGTTGATTATGTAGTCAATATTACATTTGATGAGGAGAAGGACGTAGGACGTTTCTCAATTGATTCTGCCGCTTTAAGCGGAGTATTGACGCCGAACGGTACTGACGGGAGCACTGCAAAAATCCCTGTCACGTTTGTGCTTCAAGACGATAAGGGTGATGGCACTGCCCCCTTTACGGTGACGGTTTCATTCACCCAGATTGATTGAGGGGTGGCGAGAAGATGAGAAAAGTGAGTTTCTTTAAGAGAAACTGTGGTTTTCTTCTCTGTCTGGCGCTGCTGCTGATCCTGTCGCTTTCCATGCTTGCGGGCAACAGCTTTGCCAAGTACAGCAAGACGGTCGTCCTCAAAGGCACGGTCAAGTACGCGCCGCAATCCTCTGTTGCCATGGCTGATATCTCCGTTGCCCCATGTGACGACATTATCCTGATTCCGGGCACAACGATCAATACCGTCACATCTGTGACGGTCACGTGGCCGGATGACGCCGTCCCCGCCTATCTCTATCTGGAACTCTCGGGCGATCACGCCGCAGAGATCACGTCCCTTGGGGTTGGTTGGACAAAGCTGGACGGTGCAGACAACGTGTTTGTCTATAACAACGGCACGGCGCTGACGGAACAGCCTGCTGCTATCCCTGTCGAAGGTTCTTTCACGGCGGATACGGTGCCTGCAGAGAATAATCAGATGCTGCAGTACAAGGCATATCTGATCCAGCAGGTGGATGGCGTTGATGCAAAGGACAGCTTTGCCAATATGGATTCTTCCGGTGCTGCCGTCAAGACGGCCGTTGCGGAACAGGCCTTTATCCCTGCCTCAGCGGAGTGTACGGTCGATGAGAAGGAATATACCGTCACGAACATCGGTAATATCGACACGGTGATTCGCGCAACGGTGGTGCCGAACTGGGTGGACGATGAGGGCGATCCTTATTATTCCATTGCTGATGCCCTGCCAGCCATCACCTTTGGCGATGACTGGACACAGCTGACCCAGGACGGTGTACTGTACCTATATTACAATGGTACCGTTGCACCCAATGGGAAGACCTCCCCCATGATCGCCTCTGTTGGTGAATATACTGCTCCTGAAGACTGCACGCTGCAGATTGACATTATGGCTGAGGCTATGCAGACCGAGCCCACCTCCGCTTATGAGAGCGCCTGGCATGCCGTATTCAACGGCGAAACCTGGACGGCAACGGCTTCCAATCCCTGAATGAATTGTGCGACGGTCCCCTCCCTGTGAGCAGGGAGGGAGACCGTCCCGCATGCGTTAAGAGAGAATCAGAAGGGGAGTGATGGAGATTCCTTTCCTACAAGAGAATAGATTGCTCCTGCTCCTTGGGCTGGCCGCTGTTGTCACCTTTGTATGGCTTCTCCAATTTCGCGGCCGCCTCCGGATGAAATGGTACGTTGCTCTTGTCCTGAGCATTCTGCATGTGGTTTACGGCGTCTTTTGCGTCAAGGTCTTCGCAGTGCTGGAGGGGAACCCCGTTTCAAACGGCGCTATGAGTCTGTTCGGCGCTGTATTTTTCATGCCGCTTGCCTATTGGCTCGGCGCAAAGCTCACGAAGCGGAGCGCGGCAGAGGTATTCGACATCTTTGCACCGTGCATGATATTCACGCTGATGTGTGCCCGGGTCAACTGCCTGTTTGCCGGCTGCTGTCAGGGTCGAGAAATTCCCGGTTTGGAGCCGTGGCGGTTCCCTACACGCGAACTGGAGATTGTTTTCTACATCGTCATTTTGGCAATACTAGTACCCCGTATCCTGTCTGGAAAGACATATGGTCAAGTATATCCCCTTTACATGTTTTCGTATGGCATTACGCGTTGTGTGTTGGAATTCTTCCGCGTTTCGTCAACAGATCATCTGTTTCACCTGTCCCACATTTGGGCATTGATTGCTTTTTCCCTCGGCCTTGCACTGTATGCCGAGATCAAACGCCGCCGTGCGCCCAGAGATGAGCGCAAGCGCGTATGAGAAATGAGGTAACGAGAATGATTAAAAACGTATTGAAGCGCAGCCTGTCCCTGCTGATGGTCGTGCTGATGATGGCTGCCTTTATCCCGCAGGTCGTCTGGGCGGCGGATCTTAATACGGGAATAACCGGACTTAGCGCCTCTTATGACAGTGGCACTTGGAGCCGTAGCGGTACGACGATTACTGGATCAGTCACAACAACGTCGTCTTCTGGTTGCGGCGGTGGTACCAACTACTCTGCCGCGGAAGGCACACTGACGCTGAAGAACACCAGCGGAAGTAAAGCGACACTGTTGTTTGCTGTTACGGCTGATACAAACGATGGTGTGATACAGATCAATGGAAATATTGCAGGAAGCAGGGAGTATTCCTTTGCGCTGGCTGCCAATGAAACGGTAAGTGTGTATATCAAATCCTGCGAGACGGCTGAAAAAACAACAAAGGTTACACTTTCCAACATTCAGCTTATTTCGGAAAAGAATGTTAATATCACATTCGTGCCGTCTGAGAATGGCTCATATACTGTTGATGACATCGTCATCAACAACAGCAAGACCATTACCAAGAAATCGACGGAGAGTTTCAGCCTTGTTGCAACTCCTGCCAGTGGCTATAGTTTTGCCGGCTGGATCGTCAACAATGACCCAAGTAACGTGATCAGCTCGGAGACGCCGGCTTCTCTCGTTTTCACAGAGGATCAGACTGTCAGCGCCTACTTTGTTGACAATACAGTTGCCGTATTTGATGTTTCCGGCAAGCAGTTTTATAACCTGAACAGTGCTGTTAGCTATGCTCAAAGTAACAACAAATCTAAAATCACCCTTGTTACAAACGGAACAATTTCAGCGGGCAACTATACCATCCCCAGCGGCATCACGCTGCTGATCCCCTTCGATGAAGCGCAAACAGTTTATACGGCGACGCCCGCTGTTGTCTATGGCAGCCATACCAACCCAACTCCTTTCCGTACACTCACTATGGCCCCCGGGGCCAATATCACCGTTCAGAACGGTGGTTCCATTTGCCTCAGCGGCAAGCTGTCGTCTTCTGGCCAGATGGGCGGCTGGAACGGTACGCCCACTGGTCCCGACGGGCGGATCAAAATGCTGGGCGGCAGCAAGATTACCCTCAACAGCGGCGCCAACCTCTACTGTTGGGGCTATATCTACGGCGACGGCGAGGTCGAGGCAAAATCCGGCTCCACTGTCTACGAGGCCTTCCAGATCAAGGACTGGCGCGGCGGTACGGCAACGTCCAATGTCTATAAATACGCCTTCATCTTTAATCAATACTATATCCAGAACATCGAGGTTCCCCTGAAACTGAATGCCGGTGCATCGGAAAAGTTGTACTCTGCCGTCAACGCTTCTGGCTCGGCATATACGATGTCCGCAACATTTATGGGCAACGGTGGAATGTTCACTGTGTCCAACGGTTACATTATCAAAGACTACATTGAGGCGACAGATCGCCTGCAGGTGGACGTTTACGGAACGGTCAATCTTTCCCCTATGACGTTGACCGGCCTGCCGATAATCGGCAGTATTTCCACTGATGATTACATTTTGCCTATAACAAGCAGCATCAGTATTGGCCTGCACAGCGGAACCACATCTATTACACAGGACATCGAACTCCTGCCGTCCACGGAAATCGTCATTGACCGGAATGCAGAGTTGAAGATCAACAGCGGCAAGAAGGTCTACGTTTATGACAATGACGATTGGGGCAATTTCTCCGGCTCCACCAGAATGTACCCCATCGGCTATTCTGTGGCCAACGGTACGACGGCGGTGCGATCCGCGGCCAATCTGAATGACGCGAAAATCGATGTGAACGGTACGCTGACCGTTGCCGGCTCCATGTTTACCTCCAACGGCGGCGCCAATATCACCAGCTCCAAGGGTACGGAGGACACCAATGGCAGGATCGTCTTCAGCACAGCACCTACGGCCACCTCGACAATCTATGAGATGGAGGGAAACAGCACAAAAACCGCCGTTTCCTTTACCGCTCCAAAGCTGCACAACGGTGACGACAGCTACTCCGCCACAACCGGCACCGGGACAAGCACCTGGTACTATGACAAGGACGGCGAGCATTGGTATCGTTTCCTCGTGGACTTTGTGTACAACGACAAGTCCGTCGCCAGGGGCTATTACTGCGAGAACAACGACACCGTGACCTATGACGCCAGCTGGCTGACAAACCTCGGTGCGTCCGTGACCTCCGGTTCTGCCAGCGTTGCCGTCAGCGGCACCAACGTCAATGTGACCAATGTTACGTCCAATACGACGGTTACTTTGACCGGTACTGCGGCACAGTTTATTCCCACTTTCGTTCTCAGCGAAAAGCAGTACCAGAACTATCGGTTCTTCACCGGCAACACCATTACCGAGACCCGGAACATTAACGGCCAAACTTATTATGTGGTTGCAAAGGCTGACGCCGCTCTGGCGGTCGGCGCGGCTTATGCTGCCCCGACGGATGCCGTCATGGGTGTCACGGCTGACAAGCACAACGGCATCGTGTGGAACCTCTCCGGCGTGTCCGCCACCAGTGGCAATACCTACACCGGCAGCGTTCCTGTGGGTGAGACGGCTGGTGGAGAAACGTATATCTATGGTTTCTACACCGGCGCAGTGGCTTACAATAGCTTCACTGATGCATACTATCCCACGCTGGCAGAGGCAATGGAAGCTGTGCCCTCATCCGGCACGGGCACCGTTCGGCTAATCGCCGATTGCGGCAGTTTTGAAGAAGAGAATGCCGCTGCTGCCTATCCTGTCCCAGAGGCGACGAACCTGACCGTTGACCTGGACGGCCATCACGCCGTTGGCCGCTTGATCAACAAGGGTACCATGACCCTGGAACTCAACGGAGGTACCTGGGATTACCACACCGGCGCAACGGCTGCGGCGGCGGCCTATCAGGCCGTGGCAGCCGTCACCAACAGCGGGACGCTGACAGTTCAGGACAGCGTCGGCGGCGGCAAGATCACCGCAGACGCTATCAGCAATGCAGGTGTTCCCAATCACTCGGCGGTCATCCGTAACACTTCCGGCGGCACCATGAGCGTCTCGAACGTCACCCTGGAGAACACGCAGGATGTCAACGGCTACGTGTCCGTGATTCTGAACGACAGAAGTGCGATCACCGCACTGGAGAATGTGACGTTGCTTTCTCCCCGCGGCTATGCCATCTTCAATTACGGCGGGCATATCGGCACTGTGGACTCCTGCACGGTGGACTGCGCCTACGGCATGTATAACCGCAACGTCCGCGGCAGCAATACCATTGCACAGGGCTACAACATTGCCAACTACGGTACCATTGACCTGATCAAGGACAGCACCATCACCGCAGGTCAGTACGCGATTCACAACAATGCCGTGATCACCGAACTGAACAACTGCACCTTTACTGCCCACCCCGACTCTGCCCAGGTCAACACCTATGGTACCACGGCGGCCAATGTTCAGGGCAACGTTCAGTGCTACACCGTCTACAATAACAACGCCTGGTGGTATGACACTGCTGTCTGGAAACGTACTGACAGTGGATTGACCCGCACCGATGAGTACAAGGAGGATGTATCCTGCCGTCCCACTATCGGCACCATCACCGACTGCCGCATCTATGCCGAAAACACCGGCACCAGTGCCGATCACGGCTGCGCCCTGTATAACAACGGCGGTGTCATCGGAACCATCAGCGGAACCACGGAGATCAAGACCTATAAGCATCCCAATAATGCCAAGAGCATTGCCTCCAACTATGCTCTGCGCAACACCGCCGGCGGTATCATCCACAACATTACCGGAACAGTGGATATTTCGGCCAGCGGAAACTCCGCCATCTATAATGACGGTCAGTTTACTGCCAAGACGGTTAACACCTACAGTGACAAAATCGGCGGCGTACAGCTTCACAACAACACGACCTACGGTCAGCCTTCCGAGATTGGTACGATATCCTGCAGCGGCACGATCCACGCGACGTCCACTTACGGTATTTTCAACAGCGGCCATATTGGCAGCATTACGGGCGGTGTGACGATATCCGCGCGCTATTACGGTATTCTGAACTCCGGTTCCGGCGCGTTGAGCAGCTATGACTATACCAGAACGTATACCGATAACACCACCGCATCCACCGAGACAAAGCGCGTTGAGATCTATACCAGAAATCTGGAAAAGGGCGGCGTCATTGACAGTATCAGCGGTGTAACACTGCAGAATACCGGCTCCAAGGGTTATTACGCACTGCAGAATCAGGGGCATATCGGCTCGATATCGAATGTAAACATCGGGTTGGCTGCCAATGCTACACCTTACAGCACAGCGGATTATCCGCTGTGCCTGAATGGCGATTCCAGGCAGAGCGGCTATACGCTTGAGCGCAACACAAATTACGCCGCCCCGTTCCTGACGGTCGAGAGCGGTATCGCAACACGGTACGACTATACCTACTCCTATGATATCCCGACCATCGATCTGATGGACAATGTCCATATTGAATCCTCCGGTATCTATGCCTTCAAGAACATGGGAAGGATCGTCTCCCTGAAAAACAGTGAGATCGTAGGCAAGCAAAATGCGCTGGTCAATTACACCTATGGCCCTTATGTGACGCGACACTCCATGCGTCTGTACTCCGGCGCATCCATTTTTGCCGGAACCTCCTGGCAGAATACGACGAACAGCAACAAGGACTGGGGCGAGCAGACCATCAGCTATACCCGTGTTCCCGCTGAAATCACTTCAATTGATAACTGTGTGATTCGCACACCTGCGGACACCTACGCTCTGCGAAACGGCGGTCATATCGGCACAATTAAGAACAGTACCATTACCGCCGGCAGTACGACCGCAAAGGGATATGCGCTCTACAACGGCGACTCCCGCGTCCTGTCCTACAGCATCAACCTGGAGGACTGGGTGACTGTGGTTGCAAACGCCGCTACCTCCAACAGAGTGTATTTCGGAATGAACGGGCAGAGCAAGGTCATAACCTACGATTACGACAGGCCCACGATTGATTTGATCGGAGAGGGAAACTCCTTCCAAGCCACCACACCTGTTATCGAAAATCGCGGTGATATTGTTGCCATCGACAGCGGATCGGGCACAGTTACAACTGTCAACGGCAGTGGAGCGAAGGGTATAGCCATCTATTCCAACACCGGAACGTTGAATACCCGCATTACCACAACGCCGTATACTGCCGCATCCGAATCGCCGGGCAATGGTACCGCCGGCACGGTGACCAACACCGATACGTATCTCAATGCCCATATCGGCAGCATTAAGAATACTGTCATTACGACCAACGGTATCGGCATCCAGAATGGCAGCAACAACGCGACTTATCTGCCCACCATCGATGAACTGGGCGAGGGTCTGGAGATCAACGCCAACTGCACCACGGCGGAGTATCACGCGGTGTATAACACCGCCAACGCCAGGATTGCGAACATAACCGGCGGTATTTACACGGCGGCAAAGGCCACCAACAATGCTTATAAAAACAACAACACAAATCCCGAACACGCTACGCTGATTTCTGGTGGTGATTTCAAGGGCGCTTCTTCAACTCGCGCAAACGCCATCTACGAACCCGACAACACCAACCGACAGACATATCCCGAGGGAAAGACCCTTGTGGGCACAAGAAGTGCAGCGTTCCACAACGGCACCTCGGCAGATGGATACTATTTCATCGGCAACTCCTTCACCGTAACCTTTGAAACCAACGGTGGAAGTAATGTGGAATCGCAGCAGGTTGCACAGGGACAAACTGTTGTAAAGCCAAACGATCCAAACAGGGAAGGCTATTCATTCGTTGGTTGGTATTCTGATGATGGTTTGACGGAGGCGTATGATTTCACCTCGCCCGTGAACGGCGATTTGACGCTTTATGCCAAGTGGGAACAGGATTCGATCTCTTACACAGTAAGATTCTTTATGGATGACGGAAAGACGCAGATTGGCGAAGACCAGAGTGTTACTGAAGGTTCGACGCCCAATGTGCCTGCAGATCCTACCAAAGCGGCAGATGCCCAGTACACCTACACATTCAAGGGCTGGAAGGTGAAGGGAACTGATGACAGTACGGCATCCAAGGAACTGCCGACTATCACGGCAGATACTGACTTTGTTGCGGTATTCACCCAGACCGTCAACGAGTACACGGTGACGTGGGTGAATGATGATGGCACGGTGCTGGAGACGGATGAAAACGTCGCCTATGGCGAAATGCCCGTGTACAGCGGCGCAACGCCGACCAAGGAAGGCGACGCGCAGTACACGTACACGTTCGACAAGTGGACACCCGAGATCGCGGTTGTGACAGGTGACGCCACCTATACGGCAACGTTTACCAGAACTGTGAACACATACACGGTTACGTGGGTGAATGAGGACGGGACGGTGCTGGAGACGGATGAAAACGTTGAGTATGGCACGATGCCGAGCTATGACGGCGAGATTCCGACGAAGGAAGCTGACGCGCAGTACACATACACCTTCGACAAGTGGACGCCCGAGATTTCTGAGGTGACCGGCAACACGACTTACAAAGCCACCTATTCCAGCGTGGTGAACACGTACACGGTGACGTGGGTGATTGACGGTGTGAGCGAAACGCAGGAGTATGCGTACGGCGCCATGCCGTATCATGCTGATCCTATCAAGGAGGCAGATGCACAGTACACGTATTCGTTCGAGAAGTGGACACCCGAGATCGCAGCTGTGACAGGTGACGCCACCTATACAGCAACGTTTGTTTCGACAAAACGCAGCTACACAATCACATTCGTTAATGATGACGGATCTGTTCTGAGTCGTGAGAGTTATGAGTATGGTACACCGGCTGCCAGTATCGAAAGACCCACTAATCCTACAAAGGAGCCGACGGACGAGTTCATTTACTCCTTTGCTGGATGGAGTCCTGAAGTTGGGCCGGTAATGGAGGATGCCACCTATACCGCGACGTATACATCTGCGAAGCGTACATATACGATTCGTTTCGTGAATGAGGATGATACGGTATTGCAGAGCGGGAAGGTAGCCTATGGCGAAATGCCCGTGTACAGCGGCGCGACGCCGACCAAGGAAGGCGACGCGCAGTACACGTACACGTTCGACAAGTGGACACCCGAGATCGCGGTTGTGACAGGTGACGCCACCTATACGGCAACGTTTACCAGAACTGTGAACACATACACGGTTACGTGGGTGAATGAGGACGGGACGGTGCTGGAGACGGATGAAAACGTTGAGTATGGCACGATGCCGAGCTATGACGGCGAGATTCCGACGAAGGAAGCTGACGCGCAGTACACATACACCTTCGACAAGTGGACGCCCGAGATTTCTGAGGTGACCGGCAACACGACTTACAAAGCCACCTATTCCAGCGTGGTGAACACGTACACGGTGACGTGGATCATAAACGGTGAAATTGAGATGCAAAAGTATCTGTACGGCGAGATGCCGATGCATGCCGATCCCACCAAGCCAGCAGATTCTCAGTATAGCTATTCCTTCACCGGGTGGAGACCGAAAATCACGATTGTGACCGCCAATGCCACCTACGAGGCGCAGTTCTCCGAGACTGTCAACAAATACACGGTGACGTGGATCATTGACGGCGAGACCGAGACGGAGGAGTACGAGTACGGCGCCATGCCGAGCCACGCGGATCCGGTCAAGGCCCCCACTGCGCAGTATACATACACGTTCACCGGCTGGACACCGACAATCACATCCGTGACCGGCGATGCCACCT